>NZ_JBNKYW010000110.1:0-3587 GCF_050301095.1 Roseibium sp. | reverse complement strand
AAGGCCGGTGGCACCAAGCACCATTCCGAGCTTCTGGCCCCCTTCGGCCTCGACGCGACGGATCCGGGTTTCTGGAAGAAGGGACTTTCGGTGATCGAGCGCATCATCGACGAACTGGAAGAACTCGACCGGGCTTGAGGCAGGCAAAACGGAATGACAAAGAGGTCCACGCCTCCTTTCCAGCACACACCCTATGACGGCTCCAGCCAACCGTTCACGGTTGGGCTGAAGCCACTGGAGGAAGACGAGTTTCTGGAATCCGATCAGCATCTCGGCCGGTATCTTGCCGAGAAGAAGCGGCTGTTTGCGGACCGGTTGGAGACGGTGTTCCGGGCCGAGCCCGATACGGATGCGGCCCAGCAGGAAGTGCTGGATCTCATCGCGGACAATCTGCAGCGGTTTCATTGCCGAACTCACCGGTTTCACGTTGGTGGGGTGAGTATTTCCGGAAGCTCCGGGGATGTTTCGCTGGGCGATAGGCCGGCCCTTCTGACGGCCTCACGGCTTGTTCAGGAGGATCTTGTCCTTATGCGGCCAGGGCCCGGCGGCTACCGGCTTGCCGCGGCCTCTCTCTGTTTCCCGTCGTCCTGGTCGCTTGCCGAGAAGTTCGGCCAGACCATGAGCGGCATCCACGAAACAGTGCCCGGTTTCAATAACTCCCGCATGGGGCAGATGGTGGCCCGCCTCTTCGACAATCTCAAAGCCGGGCAGCTTGTCGGCCGTTTCAACTGGTCGGTCTATCCGGACGCTCAGCTGCATCATCCCGAGCCGAGGCAGGTGCAGCTTGACGGCAGCGACAATGCGCTCGCCCGGCTTTTCATCCGGGTGGAGCGCCAGACCCTGCGACGCCTGCCGGGCACCGGCGACATCCTGTTCACGATCAAGGTGCACCACGACCCGCTGTCCGCGCTTGAGGGGTTGCAGAATTGCGCGCAGCTTGCCGAAGGACTGCGGCAACAGCTTCTGGCGCTCGATGCTGATCAGGTGAACTACAAGGGACTGGCTGAAACCCGGATTGCTTTGGCGGAGGCCTTGAAGAGATTGGCTGCATAAGCGGTGGTCCGGGAGCAGCACCGCCGCCTTCGCAGGAACTGGATATCGACGCCGGAAGTCCTATGTTGGCGTTGACGTCTTGTCTGACTTGAACGGGGAGCCTGCCGCCAGATGCCGCAATCCAAGGACCGGGAAAGCAACCGCCTGAGCGCCCGCATGGGCCGCTATGCGAAGGTTGGCACCAACATGGGCGGCATCGCCGCCAAGGTTGCAGGCGCGAAACTTTTCGGCATGGAACTCGACAACGCCCGGAACGCCGCCGACCTTGCGGCTGCACTCGGCGGCCTGAAAGGTCCGCTGATGAAAGTGGCGCAGCTGCTCTCCACGATCCCCGACGTTTTGCCGCCGGAATACACCACCGAACTTGCCAAGCTTCAGGCGAGCGCACCGCCCATGGGCTGGGCCTTCGTCAAGCGGCGGATGCGGGCGGAACTCGGGGCAGACTGGCAGAAAAGATTTGCCGAATTCGGCAGGGAACCGGCGGCGGCTGCCTCCCTCGGCCAGGTTCACCGCGCCACCGGTCACGATGGCAGGGCGCTGGCCTGCAAGCTTCAGTATCCGGACATGGCCTCGGCCGTGGAGGCGGACCTGAAACAGCTGCAGATGCTGTTTTCCCTGCACCGTCGCATGAGCCCGGCGATCGACACGCGCGAAATCGCCAAGGAAATCGGCGCCCGCGTCCGCGAGGAACTCGATTATGCCCGCGAGGCCGCGCATATCGCCATGTACAGCCGGATCTTGGCCGACAACAACCGGATACGCGTCCCGGACGTCATTGACGATTTGTCGACGGGCCGCCTTCTCACCATGGGCTGGCTCGAAGGCAAGCCTCTGCTCGCGTTCAAGGAGCACGATCAGCAAGAGCGCAATCTCCTGGCAAAGACCATGTTCCACGCCTGGTGGCACCCTTTCAGCCATTTCGGCGTCATTCACGGAGACCCGCATCTCGGTAACTACACTGTCTTTGAGGAGGACGGGCGGCCGGCGGGTATCAATCTGCTGGATTACGGCTGTATCCGCATCTTCCCCGAGGCATTCGTCGAGGGGGTCGTCGAGCTTTATCGCGGGCTCCTGGAAGAGGACAATGACCGGGTGGTCTCCGCCTATGAGCGCTGGGGTTTCAAGAATCTCAAGAAGGAGATCATTGAGGTTCTCAACATCTGGGCGCGGTTTATCTACGGACCGCTCCTGAGCGACCGGGTCCGCTCGCTGGCCGATGGTGTTTCGGCGGCGGAATACGGCCGCAGGGAGGCTTTCAAGGTGCATACGGCACTGAAGGAACTGGGGCCCGTGACCGTGCCGCAGGAATTCGTCTTCATGGACCGGGCCGCCATCGGCCTTGGCGGTGTCTTCCTGCATCTGCGTGCGGAGCTGAACTTCTTTCAACTCTTCAATGAGCAGATCGAAGGCTTCGAGGCGGCCACCGTGCGCAGGCGGCAGGACGAGGTGCTCGCGGCCGCGGGGCTCACCGGTACGCCGCATGCAGCCTGACTCGGGCCTTCCGGTTCCGGGCGGACTGCCGCGCGGAAGGGCTGTTTAGGCAGGGAAAAGCGCGAGATGTCAAAAAGTCGCGTCTGCAAAGCCGGAATCTGCACTTTGGCACATTGCCGAACCTGAAAACTTTATTGTATGTAGGCTGCCAACTGTCGAATTTCCTGGGGGACTTTATGTCTGACGAAATCACTCCCGCAATGGATTACGAAGCGCACGAGCGGACCTACGAAGGGTTTATCAACTTCGCCAAGGTCGGGACCATCGCCGTTCTGAACATCGTGCTGTGCCTGATCCTGTTCTCGTTCGGCGGCACGGCCGCAACCGTATTTGGCTGGCTGATGCTTATCGCCCTGATCGTGGCGGCTGCCATCGGCGTCGCCATCGGGTCTTCCGGCTGGATCCCGCCTGCTGCCGTTTTCGTGGCAACCGGCATTCTGGCGATTCTGACGGTCTGAGGACCGCGCGCCCGGACCTTAGGTGCGGACACTGCCGGATCCAGGTCCGAGGGACATGAATTGAGAAGGCGCGGCTTGTTCCGCGCCTTATCCATTTGCAACGAACGCCATGAACCAGTCCGCACCAGCCTCCTTTGTCTATGATCCGCCGGTGGACCCTTATC
Organism: Roseibium sp.; assembly: GCF_050301095.1. Lineage (GTDB taxonomy): Bacteria > Pseudomonadota > Alphaproteobacteria > Rhizobiales > Stappiaceae > Roseibium. The sequence goes on along the minus strand of NZ_JBNKYW010000110.1, from coordinate 421 downwards.
TCCAGGTCCTGCACCGGGATGAGGAGCTGCTTGTCGTAGACAAGCCGAGCGGGCTCTTGAGCGTTCCGGGAAAAGCCGCTGAGCATTCCGATTGCCTGGAGAGCCGGGCACAGGCCGCCTGGCCTGAGGCGCGGATCGTGCACCGTCTCGACATGGACACGTCCGGTGTGATGGTGCTGGCGATGAACCCCGCCGCGCACCGCCATCTGGGTTTGCAGTTCGAAAGACGCAAGACCCGTAAATCCTACATTGCCGAAGTCTGGGGGCTGATGTCCGCCGATGAAGGTGAGGTCGATCTTCCGCTCATCTGCGACTGGCCCAACCGGCCGAAGCAGATGGTCAGCTTCGAACACGGCAAACCGGCGCTGACCCGCTGGCAGGTGCTGGAAAGACGGGAGCGAACTACCCGCGTCCGGCTCTT
>NZ_JBNKYW010000109.1:0-19340 GCF_050301095.1 Roseibium sp. | reverse complement strand
GACTACAAGACAAGCATCGACAAGGTGTTTGCAGCCGGCGATGTGCGCAAGGGCCAGTCTTTGGTGGTCTGGGCCATCCGCGAAGGCCGTCAGGCCGCCCGCTCCGTCGACGAGTTCCTGACCGGTTCCACCAACCTGCCGCGCTGATCACGGCAATGGTGCCAAATGAAAACCCCGCCAGCGGAAGCTGGCGGGGTTTTTCGTGTCTTTAAGTCTCTTCAGGTGCCGCTCGGCGGATCGGCCTCGGTCCGGGGCTCAAGGGCGGAAGATCCTTCTGCCGGCAGACGCGGATCGTCCACCCTGCCCGGCATCGGTTCAAGCGGTTCACCCTCGACGAACAACCGGTAGGCAGCGCTGCCCGGGTCGATGGCCTTGTCTTCCTCGCCCCCCAGAAGCAGCGCTTCGGGCGAGGTCGTCCGGCCGGTCAGAACGATGAAGTTCGGATCGTCTTCCACGCCCTCGAAGGCAAGGCCGCCATACCCGCCAAGCAGGCGCGACAACTCCCGTTCGACAAAAAACGCGACCTTCCTGTAGCCCGCCCAGGTAAAGCCGATCCGGTTCTGGGTCCGAAGCCGCGTGTTCTTGCCGTCCACATCCGGCCCGAAAGAGGAAAAGCTTCCGTCCTCGGCAAGGAAGATGTCCCAGATGTCGACATAACGCACGCGTCTGTCCTCGCTGGCGCCCTGGAAGATCGAGTTGAGCTGCGTGAAATCGCCATTGACGAGTTCGTCATAGGTCGGCGGCAGTCCCGCCCAGACAATCGGTTTTTTCTCCTGCCGGACAGCCCGGATCAACGCGTCGACCTTCTTCCGGTAGATATCCAGCCACTCGGCGGTCATGAAATCGACCGGCGGCTCACCCGGAAAGGCCTTGCCCATGTCCCGCCGTCCGATCATCACGACAACGGCCTTCACGTCCGCGCCCCTGATCCTGGAAAGGGCCATGGTGGTCCAGTCCGGAACCTCCTCACCCGCAAACCCGGCCAGATCTTCGGTAATCGCCTCGACCCGGATCTGCGGTTTATCGGCGAGCGTGAACTTGAGGCCGTCGGCCACCCCACGGGCCATCCGGTCGCCGATGACGAGAATGAGACCCGCATCGGGATCCTTGGGCTGGATTTCGAATTTCGGTGGCGCACCGGCAGGGCGGCTTGCCCGAGTCGTCTGCTTTTGCGGCTTCTTTGCCTTGGTGCGCTTGTTGCCTCCGCCGAAGAGCCGCTTCAGCGGCGCGAAGGGGTTGAACCCTTTGAACGGTCCGTTTTGCGCGACAATGATTTCGGTATCCCGGGCGGACTGAGCTGCCGCAGCCTGCAGGTCGATGCCGATCAGAAGCGCAACGCACAAAGCGGCAAGCCGCAGGAACATGCCTGCGGTCTTCCTGTTGCCATACTGCTTGGACTTGCGCGTCACTTACGGCTCCCGACCGGCCTACGAACAGGTCCCAGTTTAGCCGTCCATCTTCAGGCGTGCCAGCAAAACCACGGAGGCATATCCGTCGGGCACCAGGCCACGTGAACTCTGGTAGGCGCGAATGCCCCGGCGGGTCGCCGGTCCGATTCTGCCGTCGGCGGTGCCGACGGAAAAACCATGCCGGTTGAGAAGAGCCTGAAGTTCTGCCGTTTCCGACCGGTTGAGCGGCATATGTTCACGCGACCAGTCGCCATCCAGCGGACCACCGCCAATGATCCGGTCGGCCAGATGACCGACACCAAGGGCATAGGCCGTGGCGTTGTTGTAGCGCTTGATCACATAAAAGTTCCGCAGCATCAGGAAGGCCGGCCCGCTTGCTCCGGCAGGCAGCACCAGTATCCCCTTGTCGGAAGGCCGCGGAAACGCCTTGCCGTTCGAACGCCGGACGCCGTATTTGCGCCATTCACCCAGCGTCAGCGTCTTGTCGCCATCGGCAAGGTGGTAGTCGAAACCGGACGGGAGCTGGACCTCATAGCCCCAGGTCTTGCCCGTCTGCCAACCATGCTTTTTCAGATAGGCGGCCGTCGATGCCAGGGCGTCGGGAACGGACGTCCAGATATCCCGCCGTCCGTCGCCGTCATAGTCCGCCGCATAGGCTTTCCAGCTGGATGGCATGAACTGCGTATGGCCCATGGCTCCGGCCCAGGAGCCCTCCATGTCCTGGAACCGCACATGGCCCGCCTGGACGATGCCAAGCGCCGTCACGAGTTCCTTTTCCCAGAAACTCTTGCGGCGCGGCGCGGCATAGGCAAGCGTTGCCAGCGCCTGAATGACATTGTGCCGGCCCATGTAGCCGCCAAAATTTGTCTCCATGCCCCAGATCGCCAGAACGGCTTCCCGGTCGACCCCGTATCGCGCCTCGATATTCGCCAGAACCGAACCGTATTCCTTGAGCATCTGGCGGCCCTTTTCGACGCGGTCATCGGAAACCGCGCTGTCGAGGTAATCCCAGATGGGTTTGACGAACTCGGACTGCTTGCTCATCAGGCGCAGCGTGTCCTCGTCGGGCTGCATGCCCGAAAAAACTGCGTTGTAGGTCTGCGAGGAAATGCCGGCGGCCTGCGCTTTTGGCCAGAATCCCGATATGAAGCGGTTAAACCCGGCATCTGCATGTGCCGGCATGGCCGAAACCGCCAGCAAGCCGGTAAGCGCGGCAGCGGCAAACCGCCGGTACATCCGGGATTTCAGGGAAAGATCCTTGGGCGTTGAAAGCTTCAGAACGGCAGAATAATACACAAGTTTCCGCATCCGGGCCTCCTTAGCCCCGTGTCCGAGTTTGCTCCTGCCCCCGCACCATCTTTGGTCGCTGTTTGGTTACTGTATCGTTAATGCCGGAATCGAAGCCCGGCTTCAACCGCATTTTCCGTGTAGTCGCTGCCGTCCTGCGAGCTGTCGAAGCGGCGATGGGTATAATCGGCGGTGAGTGCCACGTTCTGCGTCAGGGCGAAGGTCAGGCCGCCAAATCCGGTCATCGTGCGTTCCTCGATCGAAACGCCTTCGTAGGTGCGGTAGCTGTACCCCACACCGGTTTCGGCCACCAGGCGGTCGCTGAAGGCATGGGCGAGACGCAGGTCACCGGAATAGATGATCGACCCGCTGGCGCCGTCAATGTCCGTCGCCTCGAAGCGCGTTCCCAGGCCAGCGGTGACCGTGGTCAGACGGCTCGGCGACCAGACCAGAGAGCCATCGACAGTCAGGCCGGACAGGTTCTCAAGCCGGCTGTCCTCGATCTTTTCGATGCGCCAGCCGGCACCGAGCTCGCCGGTCAACTTCGGACCGGAGGCGATCGTCAGGCCGCCCCGGAGCTGATAGCCGTTGGCATCGCGTTTTTCGCACAAGGCATCGCTGCAGGTCTGATCGTATCGTCTGAGCAGGAGGGAACCTTCGACAAATGGCGACAGGACCCCGCCGGCATTGCCGTCAAGACGCAGGCTGGTCGCAAAGAGCGTGTTGTCCCGGCCGCTTTCACTGCTGCCGTCCGAGGTATAGACGTTGCGGTCGACATCCGCCGAGGCCGTCACCGCCACCAGTCCGACCCGTCTGCGGGCACTTACGCCACCGGAGAGCTGCTGGACATAGTCCGTTGAGCCGGAACTGGACTCCGCGCTGCCATTGTCTTCCCTGTAGTAGGTGTAAGCCAGATCTGTCGTGACCTGCGTCGCTTCGCTGATATCGAGCCGCAGGCTCGTGGCGGCCGACAGGGACCAGTCGTCATCGTCGGGGGCCTCCGGATAGCTGGTAAATGACCCCCGCAGGGACAGATCCGCCTGATGGCGGGACCAATTCGACGTCAGCGCAACGTCGGGAGAGATTCTGTAGAAGCCGCCGGATGTGCCGCCTGCCGACTGCGCGGTGTTGTCGGTCCAGCCCGAAGACAGCGTCAGTTGCGGCGTCAGGGTGAAAGATCCGAGACGTATGCCTTCAGGGGCATCGAAGGTGGTATCGCCGCCGAAAACACTCGTGTCGATACCCTGCTCCGGCAGCGGCACAGCTCTGCCGATGGCCGCGATCCGGTCGGAAAAGGGGCGAACCGGTAACGCCCGTCCGTTTGTGCCGAGCCCGCTCGAGCCGGTCTCCGCTTCGGCGGCATTGAGCCTGTAGACGGTTGCCTGTGTCGGATTGCGCTGTTCGACCGGACCATTTTGATCCGCATCGCCTGCGGCCGTCTCCGATTCCTGCGCATCGCCGGAGCCACGCAGATCGGACAGCGCCGATTGCGCAGCCGCCGGGGCAGCCTGCAATGCAGAAAAGCAGAGGATCGAAAACAGGATGCGGCGCATCTAACAGGTAACCGGTCAAATTCGTGAACGGCACCAAACTGACGAAGGATGGTTAATGCATCGTTTCTTTTTCGCAAATTGACAGCTTCGGCCTGTTGAGTATCGGGATTCGGTGTGGTGGCCTGGTCCGGAAGCCATCCGAATCGATTTTAATGCATTTAAATACCCGCAGGTTCTTGATCCGGCGCACGGACTGGCCTAGGTCGTGATGAGGTTTCAATCGGTGCCCTGAAAAACGGTCAAGTCCTGACCGTTCCCGAATGCCAGGCTCACCAATCCGCAAAGTTCAACTCGATGACCTCTCTGCAATCCGACCCGATTTCCGAAGAAGACGCCGGCACGTCGTCCCTGTGGCTGGTCTCGGCCGAACGAACGCTGGAAACGGAAATGGCCGGGCTGAGCGCGGTCCGGGCTGCCCTCAAGGACGGTCTGGCCCGGCCATTCAGGGAGACTTGCGACCTCATCCAGAAAAGCCAGGGCCGCGTCATCGTGACCGGTATCGGCAAGAGCGGACATATCGGCACCAAGATCGCAGCCAGCCTGGCGTCGACGGGAACACCTTCGTTTTTTGTCCACGCCAGCGAGGCTAGCCACGGTGATCTCGGCATGGTCACCGATGCGGACGTCGTTCTGGCCCTTTCCTGGTCCGGTGAAACCCAGGAACTGGCAAGCATCGTCAACTACACGCGGCGCTTCAAGGTTCCGCTTGTGGCGATCACCTCGCGCAAGGACAGCAGCCTTGGAAACGCGGCGGATGTCGTGCTGAAGCTGCCGAGCGTCGCCGAGGCCTGTCCGCACGGACTCGCGCCGACCACGTCGGCCCTCATTCAGCTTGCCATCGGCGATGCGCTTGCGGTGGCCCTTCTGGAAGGCCGCGGCTTCACAGCGCAGGACTTCCGTGTTTTCCATCCGGGCGGACGGCTGGGCGCCAGCCTCAAATCGGCCAAGGACATCATGCATTCCGGCGATATGCTGCCGCTGGTTCCCGCCTCGACACCGATGAGCGAGGGAATCGTCCTGATGACACAAAAGGGATTCGGCGTTCTTGGTGTCACGGACGAGTTGAACCAGCTCACCGGCATCATCACGGACGGTGACCTGCGCCGCCACGTTTCGTCCAATCTTCTGGAAAAGACGGCCGGCGAGATCATGACCAGCTCGCCGAAGACCGTTTCGCCGGACACGCTGTCCGCATCGATTCTGGAACTGGTGAACAGCATGGCAATCACGTCGGTGTTCGTGATCCAGGACGGCCGGCCCGTCGGCATCGTTCATGTCCACGACCTGCTGCGGATCGGCGCTGCCTAGGGCGCGCGACCATCAAATTCGTGTCATTTCGCTCAAAAAAGCAGCCTCCCCGACCGACGGGCGACCCGGCATTAGCAATTGATTAGCCTTAACCCGCTTAAACTGCACCAAAGTTTCAATGGCTTCATGCCGCAGACCTTGGTGTGTGTACAGAATGGATCTGGCTACCCTCATCGGAATCGTCGGTGCTTTCGGCATCGTCATAACCGCTATTTTTCTCGGCGGCAGCTTCGGTCAATTCGTTGACATTCCCTCGATTCTGATCGTGTTCGGTGGTGGCCTTGCCGCGACGCTGATCCGGTTTCAGATCTCCGACATTGCCGCAGCCTTCGTGACCGGCTCCAAGGTCGCGCTTGCCGGCGGCAACGCCAGCCCGCGCGACCTGATCTCCGAAATCACCAACCTGGGTGAAATCGTCCGCAAGTCCGGTCCTCTGGGCCTTGAAAACGTCGACGTTTCCGATCCGGTTCTGGCCAAGGGCGTGCAAATGATCGCAGACGGCTATGAACTGGACTTCATCAAGGAATCGATGGAACGCGAGCGCGACCTGCAGCTTTCGCGCCTGTCGGAAGGCCGGCGCGTCTTCAAGGCGCTCGGCGACTCGGCGCCCGCCTTCGGTATGATCGGAACGCTTGTGGGCCTGGTGCAGATGCTTGCGAACATGGACGATCCGGCCGCGATCGGCCCGTCCATGGCCGTTGCGCTGCTTACCACGCTTTACGGCGCGCTTATTTCCAACATCATCTGTCTGCCTCTGGTGGACAAGCTCGATTCGAAATTCGATGCGGACGAGCTGAATCAGACCCTGATCATCGACGGCGTCTGCCAGATCCGCGAATCCAAGAGCCCCGCGCTCATCAAGGAAATGCTTGTGGCGTACCTGCCTGAAAAGGCACGCGCTGAACTCGTGGAAGCCGCCTAGGGCGGAAACGGACCGGACGACCAACCATGGCCAGAAAAAAACGAGTAGGCGGCGGCGCACCGGAATGGCTGGTGACATTTGCCGACCTCATGTCACTGTTGGTGTGTTTCTTCGTTCTGATCATTTCCTTCTCCATTCAGGACAAGGAGAAGCTCCAGGTCGTGGCCGGATCCATGCGGGAAGCCTTCGGTGTGAAGGACACCGCCCGCAAGACCGGCATCATCGAGGTCGAGGGTATTCCGATCCGCGACTACATGAAGGATATCAGCCAGATCGAGCAGGAGAAGGATTCCGATTTCGCCCAGGAGCGCCACGAAATGCGGCGCAAACAGGGGCCGGAAGCCAACACGCACAACACGATGGAAGCGGATATCGAAAAGCCCCGGCAGTTCGCGACCGCCGCCGCCTCGTTGCGCCAGGCCTGGCAGGAGATGCCGGAGATTACCGAAATCTCCAACAACATCATTCTGGAAGAGACCGACGAGGGGCTGAACATCATGCTGGTCGACCAGGACGGGCGGTCGATGTTCCGCGAAGGATCCAAGTATCCTTACGAGACCACCCGCAGGCTGATCGCGAAGATGGCGCCTGTGCTGGCAAGAATGCCGAACCGCATCGAGATCACCGGTCACACGACCACCGGACGACTGACCTCGACGCCCTCCTACACCGGTTGGGACCTTTCCAGCGAGCGCGCAAACGTGGCGCGGCAGATCCTCGCCGAATACGGCGTTCCGGAAGATCAGTTCTATGCCGTCGTCGGCAAGTCGGATACCGAACCGCTGTTTCCCAACGATCCCTATCTGGCGGCCAACCGGCGGATCGGCATTCTGCTGAAGGCCGAAGAACCGCCGATCCCTCCAGGACACAAGCTTTAAGACCAAACAAGGCGCCGCCGGAACGGATCAGGTTCCGGCCCCCCGGACAAAACAAAGAAGCCCGATCAGGCAATCCCCCTGATCGGGCTTTTTTCATGGTGCGCGCCGGCGTCCCGCCGGATCACCGGCCGGGGCAAAGCTTCCGCCGTTACTCGGCCCGCGAGACCACGAGACGGGCGCCGTCGATGGCATCCACGCGAACCTTCGTTCCCGCGGGCAGGTCCGGGCCGGTTATTCTCCAGATCGTGTCATCGATGGAAAGATTGCCCGCGCCTTCGCTCAAGGGCTTGGTCAGCGTGAACTCCCGGCCGATATAGCGGCTGCCGCGCTGGTTCAGTCCCGGGTCTCCCTTTTCGGAGGCAAGTCGGGTCATCATGCGGCGGCCGATCAGCAGGCTGGCCAGCGAAAGCACCAGAAACAGGGTGACGAGGACCTGCCAGGAAAAACCGAACGCCAGCGCTACAGCCCCGACCACCAGCGCCGACAGGCCGAACCAAAGGAAGATCGTGCCGGGAGCGACAATTTCCAGCCCCAGCAGGATAAGACCCAGGACGAACCAGCTCCAGGGCCCCAGGGCAGTAATGGTGGTTTCGATCAGACTCACAGATCGCCTCCATCGGACGGGCCCGTGTTGGGAATGCGCGACGTCCGGCTGCCGCCGTTATCTTCCCCGAAGGCCTCCTTGGCAATCGCGCCGATCCCGCTCAGGGCACCGAGCAGAGAGGTGGCCTCCATCGGCAGGATGAGCGTTTTCTGATTGCGGGAGGTCGCCAGTTCCTTGAAGGCTTCGACATATTTGGTGGCGACGAAGTAGTTGATCGCCTGCATGTCGCCGGCGGCGATGGCGGCACTGACCATCTGCGTCGCCTTGGCTTCGGCTTCTGCCTCGCGTTCACGCGCTTCAGCGTCTCGGAACGCGGATTCCCGGCGCCCCTCGGCCTCGAGGATCAGCGATTGCTTCTGACCTTCCGCCTTCAGGATTTCGGATTGCCGCTTGCCTTCAGCCTCCAGGATGTAGGCGCGTTTTTCGCGTTCGGCCTTCATCTGACGGGCCATGGCGTCCACCAGGTCGCGCGGCGGATTGATGTCCTTGATCTCGATGCGGGTAATCTTGATGCCCCAGGGCTCGGCGGCGGCGTCGACGACCCGGAGGATCTGGGCGTTGATCTCATCGCGGTTGGACAGGAGATTGTCGAGATCCATCGACCCCATGACCGAACGGATATTGGTCATGGTCAGGTTGAGAATCGCGTTCTGCAGGCCGAGCACCTCATAGGCGGCGCGGGCTGCATCCAGAATCTGGTAGAAGGTCACGCCGTCCGCGCTCACGGTCGCGTTGTCCCGCGTGATCACCTCCTGCGTCGGAACATCGAGAACCTGTTCCATCATGTTCAGCTTGTGGCCGACCTTGTCGACGAACGGGACAATGAAATTGAGACCCGGGGTCAGGGTCTTCCGGTATTTTCCGAAACGTTCAATCGTATAATTGTAGCCTTGGGGGACGGTTTTCACACCGGCGAAGAAGACCAGTATGACCAGTAACACCAGGACGATCAGGAAAATGTCAAATCCCGTAAGTGGCATGAATGCCTCCCCTAAATCTTAGAATACTGCGGTCACTATGCGCTGTTTCAGATTTGTGTTCCAGCGCCTTTACGACGGATTGTTGCAGGCAAAAATCGGCGAAAACTTCCGGAACCGGTCTCTGCCGATCTCCGGAAAAGGCCCGTTTTCCCGCAGAACACCCGAGCCGGTTCCGCGCTATCACATGACCCCTGGGAATCCTTGTAATTAATTACGAGGTCAACAGCAAGAAAGCCGGAGCACCTGTCCTGCAGATGCCCCGGCTTGCGGATCTTACGGTCGGATCCGAGGTGCCGCCGCCATCGACGGAGCCTCCTCAGGAATGGATCGGTTTGGCGAAGGCGCCGAGGGCGGCTTCCTTGACGGCTTCCGACATGGTCGGATGCGCGTGGCAGGTGCGCGCCAGGTCTTCGGCAGAGCCGCCGAATTCCATCAGAACGGCCGCCTCATGGATCATTTCACCGGCCCCGAAACCGACGATATGAACACCCAGGACCTGGTCCGTCTTGGCATCCGCCAGGACCTTGGCAAAGCCGTCGGTCTTGTTCATGGCGCGGGCGCGACCGTTCGCGGAGAAGACGAACTTGCCGGTCTTGTACTCGATCCCGGCGGCCTTCAGCTCTTCCTCGGTTTTGCCCACAGAGGCAACTTCCGGCGAGGTATAGACAACACCCGGAATGACGTCATAGTTCACGTGACCGGCCTGGCCTGCCAGAATCTCGGCCACCGCAACGCCCTCGTCCTCGGCCTTGTGGGCCAGCATCGGCCCGGCAACGACGTCGCCGATGGCATAGATACCCTCGACATTGGTCCGGTAGTGGGCGTCGATCTGGACGCGGCCACGCTCGTCCAGCGCGACGCCTGCCGTGTCAAGGCCAAGTCCTTCCGTGTAGGGACGGCGACCGATCGCAACCAGGACGATATCTGCCTCGATGACTTGTGCATCGCCGCCCTTGGCCGGCTCGACGGTGACCTCAAGGCCCTTGCCCTTCTTCGCCACGCCGGTGACCTTGGAGGAGAGCTTGAACTCCATGCCCTGCTTTTTCATCATGCGCTGGAAGTTCTTGGAAACATCGCCGTCCATCGGACCGAGAACCTTGTCCAGGAACTCAACGACGGTGACCTTCGAACCCAGCCGATTCCAGACGGAGCCGAGTTCGAGGCCGATCACGCCGGCCCCGACGACAACAAGCTTGCCCGGGATCTTTTCCAGTTCCAGAGCCCCCGTGGAGGAAACCACCTGCTTTTCGTCGATCTCGACACCCGGCAGCGGCATGACGTCGGAACCGGTGGCAATGACGATGTTCCTTGTCTCGAGCACGGTGGCGCTGCCATCCTCGGCGGTGACTTCCACCTTGCCCTGGGAAAGAACCTTGCCCGTGCCGGTATGCACGTCGATCTTGTTCTTCTTCATCAGGAAGGAGACCCCGTTGACGTTTGCATCAACGACGTCGGACTTGTGCTTCATCATCGCCGGCAGATCGACCTTCGGCTTGGATACCTTGATGCCGATCTTTTCAAAACCGTGTCCGGCTTCCTCGAACATTTCCGAAGCATGCAGAAGCGCCTTTGACGGAATGCAGCCGATGTTGAGGCAGGTGCCGCCAAGGGTCGCGCGTTTTTCGACAACGGCCGTCTTCAGGCCGAGCTGCGCCGCCTTGATCGCGCAAACATAGCCACCGGGGCCGGTTCCGATGACGACAAGATCATATTGGGACATTTTAGGTCGCCTTTGCCTCTTTCAGTTTTTCCAGCGAACTGGATCAGGGAAGGATTGCCCGGCCGCCGGAAACGTCGAGAATTGCTCCGGTTGTGTAGCTGGACTGATCGGACAGAAGCCAAAGAACCGCTTCGGCCACCTCGTCGGCGGTGCCTGCGCGTTTCATCGGCAGTTTGGATTGAATTTGCGCCACACGGTCGGGATTGCCGCCGGAGGCATGGATTTCCGTGTCGATGATGCCGGGGCGCACGCCGTTGACCCGGACGCCCTCCTCCGCGACTTCCAGCGCAAGGCCAACCGTCATGGTGTCGATCGCCCCCTTGGAGGCCGCGTAATCGACATATTGGCCGGCGGCCCCGAGCTTGGACGCAGCCGAGCCGAGATTGACGATGCCCCCGCCTTTCCCACCGTGTTTCAACGACATGCGCCTGACCGCTTCGCGGGCGCACAGGAAGGCACCAACCACATTGATGGAAAACATCCGGGTCAGGCGGTTCACTGACATCTCGTCGACGCGCTCGGGGTGATCGACAACGCCGGCGTTGTTGACGAGGCCTTTGAGCGTTCCGAGATCGTCGGCAGCCGCAAAGAGTTTCAATACGTCCGCCTCGTTCTGAACGTCGCCCTGAACCGCCACGGCCTTGCCGCCGGCCGCTTCGATCTCGTCGACGAGTTTGCCGGCAGCCTCGGCGCTCCGGGTGTAATTGACGATCACCGTGTGGCCGTGCGCTGCCACCTTGCGGCAGACAGCAGCCCCGATCCCCCGGCTTCCCCCCGTTACCAGAACAACCGTCTCAGTCATGAATCCTCACGCGATCGATATCCTCATTGTCCCGGCAGATACGTCAGATGTTCGGAGCCGCGCCCGCCGGCCCAAAGGCCGTTCAGGCTGCCATCGTCCATCAGTGCATAAACGACCGGCGTCGTATCGCCCCAGTCGACGGTCAGCACATTGCCGGAAAGTTCGCCTACCCCGCGGTAGCTGTCGGCTCCAACACGCCAGGACAGCGCATATTTGCGGCCCTGCCGCGAGATGGCGACCGTGCCTTCATAGGTGGTGCCGTTCGGATTGCCGCCCGCGACGCTGTAGGTGCCTTCGCGGAGTTGCGATGGCTTTTGAGCCACCCGGGAATAAAGCGTCAGCTTTTCCGCTGCCGACCCGTCCGCCCATTCGCCGTCGAGGATCTCGGTGCTGCCGAAGGAATAGACCACCGGGTGCTTGTCGCCCCAGTTGACGACCAGCATCTTTCCGGCAAATTCGCCAACGCCGGTAAAGACGTCCTTGCCGATCCACCAGGTGAAACGGACCTGGCCGTCCTCGGGCGTGATCGCCACCATGCCGGAATAGGTGCTGCCGTTGGGATTGGTGCCCGTCACCCGGTAGACACCGGAAATCCGGCGCGCGGGGCCCGTCCGCGCGATACTCTGCGCCAGAACCTTGCCGATGGAAGACGTTGCCGCGATCTGCGCCGGTTTTGCCCCGGCCGCTGCGCCGTTGCCGGCGACAAACACGAAGTCGCCGAAGAAGGACGAGGAAATCCAGGGCGTCTGCTGACCGTCGGTTTCCTGGTAGACCCCCTTCAGGGTGCGCTTGAAGGTCTCTTCCAGGTTGAGCGCCGGGGTCTCGATCGCGTTTGCCAAGTATTTGGTATAGGGGCTGTTGGCCCCTTCGCCGTCGAGCGCGACCGCGCCGGGCGACGTTGAATAGGACACGAACAGGCTGGCGTTGCTGTCGATACGGGACAGGCCCTTGGTCGCACCGCTCAGCGGATTGTTGCGGCAGGCATCGAGCACGACGATGTTGAGGCCGTTGTGGGCGCCGCTCATGACCTCGACTGCCTCGCTCAGGGTGATGGCCTGACGCTTGACCGCCGCCTCATCCGGCAGGTCGCCGCTCACCGGCAAAAGGTAGTTTTCGCCCTTAATCTGCACGCCATGGCCGGCGTAATAAAACATGCCGACGCCGCCGGTTGCCTTCAGCTTGTCGCCGAAATCCCTGATGGCCTTTGTCATGGCATCCCGGCTGGCGTCCGTCTGCAGAATGACGTCGAACCCGGCCTTGTTCAGTGCCTTGGCGATGGCAACGGCGTCGTTGACCGAATTGGCGAGCGGGGCGAAGGAATATTCGGCATTGCCGATCACCAGTGCCGTGCGCGGCTCGGCAGCATGAACCGCGCCCATGCCTGACAGAGCCCAGGTGAGGAAAAGAACCGCCAGAACCTGGCGAAGCAGAGTTTTCATTCTCCTTGCCTCCCGGCTGTTTGTTTCCGGCCCCCGACACCCGGCCTATTGTTCGGCAAGGGCAAGGCGCAGGCCGAAGCCCGCGAAGGCCGCGGCGACTGTCCGGCGCATCCAGACCATGACCTTGCCGCTCTTCAGGACCCTTTCGCCCACCAGCGACGCGAACAGGCCATAGATCACGAAGACGGCGAAAGTCATGGCCATGAAAACCCCGCCGAGCAGCAGCATGTCGAGGGTCGGACTGACGGCGTCATGACTGACGAACTGCGGCAGGAACGCCAGAAAGAACACCGTCAGTTTCGGGTTTAGGATGTTGATCAGGAAGGCCGTGCGGGCAGTTGCCGCCAGACTGCTGCGCGCAGTTCCGTCGGCCTTCAGCTCCAGCGGCCCGCTTTCCCTGAGTGTCTGCCAGGCGAGATAGAGCAGATAGGCGACACCGGCATATTTCACCAGCTGGAAGACGAGGGCGCTGGTGTGCATCAGCGCCGCCAGTCCAGCCACGGAAGCCAGAATGGCCGGAATGATGCCGAGCGTGCAGCCGAAGGCGGCGGCGATGGCCGCCTGCCGCCCCTTGCCGAGCCCGGCCGCCACCGTGTAGACGACGCCGGTTCCGGGAACCAGGACCACGATCAGCGCGGTGACCAGAAATTCCAGGCTCATTCTCCGGCTCCTTCGTTCAACCTTCCGCGGGAAGCGTTCCGGATCAGAGATCCAGAACCAGACGCTGCGGGTCTTCCAGGCTTTCCTTGACACGGACCAGGAAGGTCACGGCTTCCTTGCCGTCGACGATGCGGTGATCGTAGGACAGAGCGAGATACATCATCGGGCGGATCACCACCTGACCGTTCACCGCCATCGGACGTTCCTGGATCTTGTGCATGCCCAGAATGCCGGACTGCGGCGCGTTCAGGATCGGCGACGACATGAGCGAACCGTATACCCCGCCGTTGGAGATGGTGAAGGTGCCGCCGGTCATGTCGGCCATGCCCAGTTTGCCGTCCCGGGCCTTGCGGCCGAGGTTGCCGATTTCCTTCTCGATCTCGGCAATGGACATCTGGTCGGCATCGCGGACAACCGGAACCACAAGCCCCTTGTCGGTGCCCACGGCAACGCCGACGTGGCAGAAGTTCTTGTAGATGATGTCGGTGCCGTCGATCTCGGCATTGACCGCCGGGATCTCCTTCAGGGCGTGGGTGACCGCCTTGGTGAAGAAGCCCATGAAGCCGAGCTTGACGCCGTGTTTCTTCTCGAACAGGTCCTTGTACTGCTTACGCAGCTCCATGACCGGGCCCATGTCCACCTCGTTGTAGGTGGTCAGCATGGCGGCGGTGTTCTGGGCGTCCTTCAGGCGGCGCGCGATGGTCTGGCGCAGCTTGGTCATGCGAACGCGCTCTTCGCGAACCTCGTCCTCGGCCACCACCGGGCCACGGGCGACAGGCGTCGGAGCGGGCGCCGCGGTAGCGGCCGTCGCACCGGAGGCGATCGCGTTGATGACGTCGCCCTTGAGGACCTGGCCACGCTTGCCCGAACCTGCCACCTGATCGGCGGAAAGGTTGCTTTCCGCCATCATCTTGGCGGCGGAAGGTGCCGGCGGCATGGAAGAGGAAGACGCAACCGGTGCGGCCGGTGCCGGTTCGGCGGCCGACGCGGGCGCTGCGGCAACAGCCTCGCCAGACGGATCGATCTGGCACAGGAGAACGCCCGGCTCGACCGTGGTGCCGGTTTCAGCGGCGATCTTCACGACCGTGCCCGCAACCGGGGCCGGCACTTCCTGGGCGGCCTTGTCGGTTTCCAGTTCGACCAGGGTGTCGTCGGCCTTGACGGTGTCGCCGACCTTGACGCTCCATTCGCCGACTTCCGCCTCGGTGACGGATTCGCCGGCACTCGGGGTGACGACGTCGACCAGCGCCGCCTTGGCGGCCGGTTTGGCGTCTTGCTTGGCCGGTGCCGGCGCGGCGGCCGGTGCGGTGGCAGCGCTCTTGCCTTCGGCGATCTGGCCGAGCAGCGCGCCGACTTCCACCGTGTCGCCTTCCTTGACGACGATGCTTTCCAGGGTTCCGGCTGCAGGAGCCGGAACTTCGACTGTCACCTTGTCCGTTTCCAGCTCGACCAGCGGCTCGTCCTGACTGACGGCTTCGCCCGGTTTTTTGAACCACTGCGCAATAGTTGCTTCAGATACGGATTCACCCAGCGTGGGCACGCGAATTTCGGTTGCCATGGTCGCCTTCTCTTAAAATTACCTGGCCAATTTTTGAAAGAGGGCCCGAAGGCCCCCTTGATTAGTTTCCAAGAGCCTCTTCAAGGAATGCCTGCAGCTGCGCCAGATGCTTGGACATCAGACCGGTTGCGGTCGATGCCATGGCGGCGCGGCCTGCGTAGCGCGGACGTTTGTGCTTGGCGTCGATCTGATCCAGCACCCACTCGATGTAGGGCTCGACAAAGAACCAGCTGCCCATGTTCTTGGGCTCTTCCTGACACCAGACCATCTCGGCCTGCGGGAAGCGGGCCAGCTCCAGCATGAGAGCCTTCTTCGGGAACGGGTAGAGCTGTTCGACACGCAGCAGGTAGATGTCGTCGATGCCGCGTTTCTCGCGCTCCTCGAACAGGTCGTAGTAGACCTTGCCCGAACACATCACGACGCGGCGGATCTTGTCGTCGGCAACCAGCCGGCCGTCCGAATTCAGGTTCGCCCCCCAATCGTCCCACAGGAGACGGTGGAAGCTGGAATCAGGGCCCAGCTCGTCCAGCCTGGATACGGCCTTCTTGTGCCGCAGCAGCGATTTCGGCGTCATCAGGATCAGCGGCTTGCGGATGTCGCGGCAGAGCTGACGGCGCAGGATGTGGAAGTAGTTCGCCGGCGTCGAGCAGTTCGCCACCTGCATGTTGTCTTCCGCACAAAGCTGCAGATAGCGCTCCAGACGGGCGGAGGAGTGCTCCGGCCCCTGGCCCTCATAGCCGTGCGGCAGCAGGCAGACCAGGCCGGACATGCGCAACCATTTGCGTTCGCCCGAGGAGATGAACTGGTCGAACAGAACCTGCGCCCCGTTGGCGAAGTCGCCGAACTGGGCTTCCCACATGGTCAGCGCCCGGGGCTCGGCCAGGGAGTAGCCGTATTCGAAACCGAGCACGGCCTCTTCCGACAGCATCGAGTTGATGACCTCGTAACGCTGCTGATCCGGCGAGATGTGATTGAGCGGAATGTAACGGCTTTCGTTTTCCTGATCATAGAGCACCGAGTGGCGCTGCGAGAACGTGCCGCGCTCGCAGTCCTGGCCGGACAGGCGTACGGGGTGGCCTTCCTTCAGGAGCGAGGCGAAGGCAAGCGCTTCAGCCGTTGCCCAGTCGATGCCCTCACCGGTCTCGATCATGCGCTCGCGATGATTCATGAAACGCGCGATCGTGCGATGGATGTTGAAGCCGTCCGGTACGTGGGTCAGGGCCCGGCCGATGGCCTTCAGCTCGTCCATCGGCAGGCCGGTGCGGCCGCGGCGCGGATCGTCTTCGTCATCGGCGCGCTTCATGCCCGCCCATTTGCCGTCGAGCCAGTCGGCCTTGTTCGGCTTGAAGGCCTGGCCGGTGTCGAACTCGTTGTCCAGATGCTTGCGCCAGTCGGCTTTCATCTGGTCGACTTCCTCCTGGCTCATGACGCCTTCCTTGATCAGGCGTTCGGAATAGAGCTGAAGGGTCGTCGCGTGCTTGCGGATCTTGCGGTACATGATCGGCTGCGTGAACGCCGGCTCGTCGCCCTCGTTGTGGCCGAAACGGCGGTAGCAGATTATGTCGATGACCACCGGACGCTGGAAGGTCTGGCGGAACTCGATGGCGATCTTGGCCGCGAAGGTGACCGCTTCCGGGTCATCCGCGTTGACGTGGAAGATCGGCGCCTCGATCACCTTCGCCATGTCCGACGGATAGGGCGAGGAGCGCGAGAAGCGCGGGTTGGTGGTGAAGCCGATCTGGTTGTTGATGATCACATGGACCGAACCGCCGGTCCTGTGGCCGCGCAGTGCGGACAGGCCGAAACATTCGGCCACGACGCCCTGGCCGGCAAAGGCGGCATCGCCGTGCAGCAGCAGCGGCAGAACGCTGCCGCGGTCCACTTCCGTGGTCTCGATGAAGTTGCCTTTTTCGTCCGAGGCAAGCTGGTCCTGCTTGGCGCGGGCCTTGCCGAGCACCACCGGGTTGACGATTTCCAGGTGCGACGGGTTGGCCGTCAGCGACAGGTGCACGTTGTTGCCGTCGAAGGTGCGGTCGGAAGAAGCACCCAGATGGTACTTCACGTCGCCGGAACCTTCCACGTCGTCCGGCGCGAAGGACCCGCCCTTGAATTCGTGGAAAATGGCGCGGTGCGGCTTGCCCATCACCTGGGAAAGCACGTTCAGGCGGCCGCGGTGGGCCATGCCGAGAACGATTTCCTTCAGGCCCAGCTGGCCGCCGCGCTTGATGATCTGTTCCAGCGCCGGGATCAAGGCTTCGCCGCCGTCGAGGCCGAAGCGCTTTGTGCCGGTGTATTTGACATCGAGGAACTTCTCGAAGCCCTCGGCTTCGACCAGCTTGTTCAGGATCGCCTTCTTGCCCTCGGTGGTGAAGGCCACCTGCTTGTCCGGCCCCTCGATGCGCTCCTGCAGCCAGGCCTTGGCGGCCGGATCGGAGATGTGCATGAACTCGACGCCGAGCGTGGAGCAATAAGTCCGTTTCAGGATGTCCAGCATCTCGCGGATGGTGGCGTATTCGAGGCCGAGCACGTGATCGATGAAGATCTTGCGGTCCCAGTCGGCTTCCGTGAAGCCGTAGGTGGAGGGATGCAGTTCCTCGTGGTCGCCCTTGCCGGCGAGACCGAGCGGATCGAGATCTGCGTGAAGGTGACCGCGCATGCGGTAGGCGCGGATCATCATCAGGGCGCGGACGGAATCGCGGGTCGCCTGATGGACTTCCAGGTCCGAAAGGGGTTCGCCCCGGGTCTCGGCCTTCTTCTTCAGCTTGTCGCCGATCTTCTGTTCGATCGGCGCCCAGTTGCCGTCGAAGGCGTTGACCAGATCGCCATTGGCTTCGATCGGCCAGTCCTTACGCTTCCAGGTTGCCCCGCGCGCTTCCTTCAGGACGGCTTCCTTTTCGTCCTGAAAGGCAGCAAAGAAGTCCTGCCACTCGGGTTCGACCGAGTTGGGATCCGTCTTGTACTGTGCGTAGAGGTCTTCGATATAGGCTGCGTTGGCGCCGTAAAGCAACGACGTCAGTGCGAATACGTTGTTCGCTTCCTGCCGTGCCATGTCCCTTTAGCGGAGGGCTTCTCCGCCCTTTTCGTTTGCGCGGACCGCAATATGGTCCGCTGCCGGTTCCCTACAAAGACCAGTGCCCGGAATGGCTCCTTAGGCGCCGGCCCCTCGAAAATTGGTCGTGGCACGGCTTTCGCGCCACAACCCATCCTTTCACCATGCAGCAGGAAACGTAAACAGTTTCCGTTCCCTACGGCAAAGTTTTCTTGCCTTTTAGCCCTTCAGGACTTCCAGAAGCGTTTCACCGAGCTTTGCCGGAGACGGCGATACCCGGATGCCGGCCTCTTCCATGGCCGCGATCTTGTCTTCCGCGCCGCCCTTGCCGCCGGAAATCACGGCACCTGCGTGGCCCATGGTGCGGCCCGGAGGCGCCGTGCGGCCTGCGATGAAACCGGCCATCGGCTTGGAGCGGCCCTTCCTGGCCTCGTCCTTCAGGAACTGCGCGGCTTCCTCTTCGGCAGAGCCGCCGATTTCGCCGATCATGATGATCGACTGGGTCTCGTCGTCGGCGAGGAACATTTCCAGGACGTCGATGAACTCGGTGCCCTTGACCGGGTCGCCGCCGATGCCGACCGCCGTCGTCTGGCCGAGGCCTGCATTGGTGGTCTGGAACACGGCTTCATAGGTCAGCGTGCCGGAACGGGAGACGACACCGACGGAGCCCTTCTTGAAGATGGAGCCCGGCATAATGCCGATCTTGCACTCTTCCGGCGTCAGGATGCCCGGGCAGTTCGGACCCAGCAGGCGCGACTTGGATTTTTCAAGCTTGGCCTTGACCTTGACCATGTCGGCCACCGGAATGCCTTCGGTGATGCAGACGATGAACGGGATCTCCGCCTCGATCGCCTCGATGATCGCAGCGCCCGCGCCTGCCGGCGGAACGTAGATCACGGAGGCATCCGCGCCGGTCGCTTCCTTTGCTTCGCCGACGGAAGCGAAGATCGGCAGCTCGGCCGCGCCTTCGACGCTTCCCCAGGTCTCGCCACCCTTCTTGGGGTGAACGCCGGCGACCATCTTGGTGCCGTAGTATTCAAGCGCCTGTTCGGTGTGGAACGTACCGGTCTTGCCGGTCAGGCCCTGAACGATGATTTTCGTGTCTCTGTTGACGAGGATGGACATCTTTTTGAAGTTCCTCAGTTGTGTTCGTCGCTAAATTTTGGCCGCG
>NZ_JBNKYW010000108.1:0-4636 GCF_050301095.1 Roseibium sp. | reverse complement strand
GGCGACACGGTCAACCAGATCGCGACTGACTTCAACGCCAGCCAGGACCAGTACGAGATCACTCCGGTCTTTAAAGGCTCCTACGAAGAAACCCTGACGGCGGGCATCGCGGCCTTCCGCGCCGGTGAACAGCCGAACATCATGCAGGTCTTCGACGCCGGCGCCGCCACCGTGATCGGCGCCAAGGGCGCCACCGTTCCGGTTCAGGACCTGCTGGAAGACAACGGCATCGCCTTCAACATCGAAGACTACATCTCGGGCGTGCGTTATTTCTACGCCGACAGCGATGGCAAGATGATCGGCATGCCGTTCAACTCCTCCACGCCGATCCTCTACACCAACGAGGAAGCGCTGAAGAAGGCCGGTGTCGAAGCTCCGAAGACCTGGGAAGAGTTCCAGGAAATCGCTCCGAAGCTGAAAGAAGCCGGCTACGTGCCGCTCGCACAGTCCCACCTGCCGTGGATCTTCACCGAGAACTTCAAGTCCCGTCATAACCTGCAGTTCGCGACCAACAACAACGGTTACGACGGTGCGGAAGGCACCACACTGGTCTTCGGCGAGCCGATCAAGAACCACTTCAAGGCCGTCAAGGGCTGGCTGGATGATGGCCTGTTCGGCTACTACGGCACCGGCTGGGGCGACAACCAGACGCCGTTCAACGAAGGCAAGGTCGCCATGTGGCTCGGGTCTTCCGGTTCCTTCGGTGGCATTTCCAAGACCGTCGAGTTCCCGTTCTCGGCCACCTACCTGCCGTACTGGGATGCTGTTGACGGCGCCGGCACCGGCACCTTCATCGGCGGCGCGGCCCTCTTTGCCATGTCCGGCAAACCGGATGAAGAAAACAAGTGCTCCGCCTCCTTCTTCCAGTATCTGACGTCTCCGGAAGTCCAGTACATGTGGCACAAGGAAACCGGCTATGTGCCGATCACCAATGCCGCTTACGATCTGGCCAAGAAGGACGGTCACTATGACCGCAACCCGGCTGCCGAAATCGGCATCAAGCAGCTGACCCTGCCGGGCGGCGAGTGGACCAAGGGCTACCGCATGGGCTTCTACGTCCAGATCCGCGACGTCATGAACCGTGAATACGGCAAGATCCTGTCCGGGGAAACGTCCGTTGACGAAGCCTTTGCAACCATCGAAGCCGACGGCAACAAGCTGCTGGAGCGTTTTGCAAAGACCACCAGCAACTAAGCCTTGCTGAATTACCCCTTATGGGGGCGCATCGCGCCCCCATTTCCTTGAGTGGTGCGGGTCGGCGGGTTCACTGGTGGCCCGCTTCCTCGTTTCCGGTGGCCGAGAAATGTTCGCATGAAAAAAGTCCAGTTTCAGTCCGTGTGGCTGCCCTATCTGCTGCTCCTGCCGCAGCTAGCCATCGTGACGGTCTTCTTCCTCTGGCCTGCAGCGGAAGCGATCCAGTCATCCTTCTATCTTGAAGATCCGTTCGGCTTCGGCGCGACCTTTGTGGGTCTCGACAACTTCAAGGACACGCTGACATCGACCGACTATGGCCGTGTGGCACGGTTTACCGCCGTCTTCACCTTCTTCGTGACCTTCCTGTCGCTCGGCATTGCCTTGCTGCTGGCGGTCAAGGCGGACAAGGTGCTGCGCGGCGCTTCCAGCTACAAGACCCTGCTGATGTGGGTCTATGCCGTCGCCCCGCCCGTTGCCGGTCTGATCGGCGTGCTTCTGTTCGACCAGCATGTGGGGCCGATTGTCGACCTCTTCGCCATGTTCGGCTGGCAAATGCAGATCGGCGTGAACTACTTCGACACCAGTTTCGCAATGATCGTGACATCGGTCTGGAAACAGATCCCCGTCAACTTCATCTTCTTCCTGTCCGGCCTGCAGGGCATTTCCAAATCCGTTCAGGAGGCCGCCAGCATCGATTGCCGCTCCGGTTTCCGCCGGTTCTGGACGGTGACCTTCCCGCTGCTGGCGCCGACGGGTTTCTTCCTTTTGATCATCAACATCACCTACGCCTTCTTCGACACGTTCGGCATCGTCGACGTGATCGTGAAGAACGAGCCCGGCAACAACCCGGTGACCCTGGTCTACAAGGTCTACCTGGACGGCTTCCGCGGCAACGACCTCGGCGGATCCTCCGCCCAGTCGGTCATCCTGATGGTGATGGTGTTCATCCTGACAATCATTCAGTTCCGCCTGATCGAGCGGCGCGTGCACTACACGTAAGGAGAGCCGGTGATGAAAAAAATACAGATCTCGGATCACGTGATCCTTCTGCTCGGCGTCTTCTTCATGGTCACACCGGTCGTCATGGCCTTCATGACCAGCACCCACGATGCGCTGACGATCTACAAGGAAGGCATCCAGTTCACGCCGGGCGGCCATTTCCTTGAGAACTACGAAGCGGTCCTGTTCCAGGCCGGCGGCTTCACCAAGGAAGTCAACGGTTTCGTGATGTTGAAGAATTCGATGATCCTTGGCCTCGGCTTTGCCATCGGCAAGATCGTCATTTCCATGCTGGCCGCCTACGCGATCGTCTATTTCCGCTTTCCCATGGCGACACTCTGCTTCTGGGTGATCTTCGCAACCCTGCTGCTGCCGCTGGAAGTGCGCATCCTGCCGTCCTACGAAATCGTGCAGTCGCTCGGGCTGGTGAACACCTACACCGGCCTGATCGTGCCGCTGATCGCCTCGGCGACTGGAACCTTCTTTTTCCGGCAGTTCTTCATGTCCGTTCCCGACGAGCTTCTGGAAGCCGCCCGCATCGACGGTGCCGGTCCCTGGAAGTTCTTCAAGGATATCCTGGTGCCGCTGTCCCAGACGATGATCGCGGCAATCTTCATCATCATGTTCGTCTACGGCTGGAACCAGTATCTCTGGCCGACCCTGATCACCACCGACGAGAGCCTGTTCACCCTGGTTCGCGGTATCAAGCAGATCCTTCAGGTCTGGGTGGGCGCGCAGATCCCGGATTTCAACGAGGCCATGGCGCTGGCGATCCTCGCCATCCTGCCGCCGGTCATCATCGTGGTGGTCTTCCAAAGCTGGTTTGTCAAAGGGCTCGTCGAGAGCGATAAGTGAGGAATTAAATGGCAACGATTACTCTCGACACCGTCCGAAAGGTGTATGCAGGCAACGTGGAGGCGGTCAAAGGCGTTTCCATCGATATCGCCGACGGTGAGTTCATCGTCCTGGTCGGTCCCTCCGGATGCGGCAAGTCCACCTTGCTGCGCATGGTGGCCGGCCTGGAAGACATCACCACCGGCGACATCAGGATCGGAGACCGGGTCGTCAACCAGGTCGACCCGGCGGATCGCGACATCGCGATGGTGTTTCAGAACTATGCGCTCTATCCGCATATGTCGGTCTACAACAACCTGGCGTATGGCCTGAAAAACCGGGGTATGGACAAGGGCGAAATCGACCGCCGGGTGAAGGAAGCCGCGCGCATCCTGGAGATCGGCGACTACCTCGACCGCAAGCCGCGGGCCCTGTCCGGCGGCCAGCGCCAGCGCGTCGCCATGGGCCGCGCCATCGTGCGCGAGCCGGCAGCGTTCCTCTTCGACGAGCCGCTCTCCAACCTCGATGCCAAGCTGCGCGTCCAGATGCGCGTGGAAATCAAGCGCCTGCAGCGCGCGCTCGGCACGACAAGCGTCTATGTGACCCACGATCAGCTGGAAGCCATGACCTTGGCCGACCGGCTGGTGGTTCTGAACGGCGGCAACATCGAACAGATCGGCGCGCCGATCGACGTCTACGACAAGCCGGCCTCCACCTTCGTCGCCAGTTTCATCGGCTCTCCGGCCATGAACCTTCTAAACGTGAAGGCGAACGGCGAAGGCCTTGCGCTGGAAAACGGCCCGGGCCTTTCCGGTGCCAACACGAAAGGCCGCGACCGCTACACGCTGGGCATCCGGCCGGAGCACATGGAGGAAGTCGACGGTCCCAACGGCGGTGACGGGGTTCTTCTGGAAGCCGTGGTGAACGTTCTGGAGCCGGTCGGCGCGGAAAGCTACATCTACGCAAGCCTTGCCGGAGAGGGCCCGGAAATCGTCGTGCGGGTCTCCAGCCATGCCCGTCACGAGGCCGGCGAAAAGCTCTACCTGAAGGTAGCACCGGAAAACCTCCATTTCTTCGATGCGGACACCGGCCGCCGCGTCGACTGATCTCTTGAAAGTCGGGAATGGCGGTGTAACGAGGGCCGTCGGATCCGATCCAGCCACCCCGGGCAACCGGGGTGGCTTTATTATGCTGCATCGAACAGTCAAGCCGCCAAACGATGCTCTGCCGAATTTGCGCCAGCTTGGTCCGTATTCTCTCTAGAAGTCATCCCCGACTTGATCGGGGATCCAATCCACCTTTCCACGCGTTCGGTCCTTCCAGATCGGGCGCATTCCTTGCTGTCAGTGGTGAGTTGAAACTGCAAGGCACTGGAAGAAAGTGGATCCCCGATCAAGTCGGGGATGACCGTGGAGGGTAAAACAGGATGCCTCTCCTGACGGTACTTGTCAGGAAGATGGCAGGAGGTGTCTGGATCTCCTGCCAGCCCTCTGGCACACCATGCGGAAACCAAAACAGGAGCCGCTGCGTGGAACCGTTCAAGAACAAGATTTCGTCCGATCTCGTGCGTTGTATCGCCGGTCACTTCGAGCGGCGGTGCGGCGGCTTC
>NZ_JBNKYW010000107.1:0-43114 GCF_050301095.1 Roseibium sp. | reverse complement strand
ACGCGCAATCTGATGAGCCGCGACGAAGGCCGGGTCCAGGTCGAGCATGAAGGCCAGCAGGGTCATGACTTCCAGCCCTCCGGGCGCATAGGCAAGCATGGCCTGGCCGAAAGGTATGTGCACCAATTCGGCGACGATCCATGCACCGCAGAGCGACGTCAGGAAAGCCGCCCCGAAGGCCGCAATTGAAGCTCCGAGCACGCTGACGAACTGGCGCGGTGTCATGGAACCGAAGCGGCAACCGATGTGTGCCCCCATCATGACAAAACACGGCAGGACAACATAGGGCGGCAAGGACAGCGTCAGCAGTCCGGAAGCATTCAGGCCGGCGCTCATGAAAAACGCCCCGGTCATCCAGCCGCCCGGGATCTTGATCTTCACCGCCAGCCAGCTCGCGGCCAGACACAATGGTATGCCGATCAGGAAATCTGTTGGGCTCGAGATCATTCTCGCATCCTCCACTCCGGGAACCGTGCCGTTGGAGGAAACAACGGCAAAGGGCAGGATCGCCACCAGCACGAGCAGGCGGAGCGACTGGTTGGAAGCAATCCGCGGCAGGTCGGCGCCCCGGTCGCTGGCGAGCGCGATCACATAGGAGAGAGCGCCTGGGATCGCACCGAAATAGGCGGTTTCCTTCGACCATTTCGCGCCGTAGTACAGAACGGCAAATCCGACAAACGTCACGCTCGCCGTTACGGCAAACAGCATGGCCATCGACACCGGCCACTCGCCAATGCGTTCCACGACATCCGGGCGCACGCCCGAGCCCATGGAGATACCGATCAGCGTGAAGAGCGCATCCCTGATGCGGACCGGCATGAGCGTCGGCACGCCCGCCAGTGTCGCAAAGGCCACGAACACCATGGCACCGGAAAGCCAGGCCGCAGGAAGCGCCAGGTAGTTGAAAACGGCTCCTCCGATAGTGGCAATAAGAAGTGTGACGGTGAGCCGCCCGGCGGCAGTTTCTGGAAGAAAAAAGGACATAGGGAACCATAGAGCAAAGCAAGACTTCATGGTCCTATAGATCCTTGCCGCGTCCGTTGCATGGTTGATTGCATCGATCAATATGATCAACTCATATGCAATCAGGCCGTCGTACCCGGCAGGAGCACCGGTCGGGGCGTGGTGAAGGGTGCGCCTTCGATCTGCTCCAGTTCACTTGCTTTCCTCACGGCCGGACGCTGTTCCAGGATCTCCAGCAGCTCAAACAGGCGAGGCGTTTCCGACAAGGTCCACCGTCCCTCGTTGCGGTAGATTTGTGCCCAGCGCGCGCAAGCCGCGAGATAATGGTCCGCGCAGGTCAGCTCCTGCCCCATCAAATAGGGACCACCCCGGCCGGCAAGCTCCTGTTCAAGAAAGCCGAATCCTTGCCCGATCCGCCGGGTCAATTCGTCATGAAAGCCCGCAAGCGCCGCTCCGGTCACGCCATACCGCTCCGGTTTGAAGGAGATCCTGAGGTCCGAATGGAGCGTGTTGGAAAGAAAGAAAAGCCACTTCAGGAAACGTCCCCGTTCAGGGGAAGCCGGAACCGGTGCAAGCGTTTCATGCGTATCCACGAGAAAAAGCAGGATCGCGCCGGTTTCGAACAAGGGCGCATCCTGGCCTGGCACCTCCAACACCGGAAGAAGTCCCTGCGGGTTGAGACGCCGGTACGCATCCGACTTGTGCTCTGAGGTCGACCGGTCGACCGGCACGGTCTCATAGGCAAGGCCGAGTTCTTCCAGAATCATGCGAACAACAAAGTTGGCGCTGTCCGGTGACCCATGCAACCTGTACCGCCCGGGGGTCCCGCTCGCGCCGTCTTGTGCATGTGTCTTGATAGGCCGATTGCACAAAACACACCTCCAAACTCGTTTCCGGCGACTTCACTTGAGCAATATCAAGGCAACCCGCCGCTGTTACGGAAAATATGCGCGCATGATGAAAGATCCGCTCTCCCATGCCATGCGCAACGTACCGCGCTACACCAGTTATCCGACCGCGCCGCATTTTCATGACGGCGTGACGGCTCAGACCTATGCGGACTGGCTCGACGCAATCACGCTTGAGGATTCGCTGTCGCTTTATCTGCATGTGCCCTTTTGCAAGGAGCTTTGCCATTATTGCGGCTGTCACACCAAGGCGACGCGTCAGGAAGCGCCGCTGGTGGCCTATGGTGCGACACTGGGCAAGGAAATCAACCTGGTCGCCAGGCACCTGAAAACCGCAGGTCCTGTCCGCCACATCCACTGGGGTGGTGGAACACCGAGCCTCTTGCCACGCCAGAGCCTGATCGACCTCGCCGGCTTGCTTCGGGTCAATTTTGACCTGGCACCCGACCTGGAACACGCCATCGAACTGGACCCCCGGCTTGTTACGGCACAGCTCGCAGACACACTTGCGACGATCGGGGTCAACCGGGCGAGCCTCGGAGTTCAGGACTTTGATCTGGCCGTTCAGAAAGCCATCGGCCGGGTTCAGCCCTATGAAGTGGTCGCAAGGGCGACGGATCATCTGCGTTCTGCAGGCCTGACGGCACTGAATTTCGACCTCATGTACGGTCTTCCGGGTCAGACACCCGCGACGATCCTGGACTCGGTCGAAAAGACCCTGTCGCTGGCCCCGGGGCGGATTGCCCTTTTCGGCTATGCGCATGTTCCCTGGATGCGCAAGCATCAGCGACTGATCGACGAAAGCGCGCTTCCCTCTGCGGCCGAGCGGCTTGAACTTGCCGATCTTGCCCGGACGGAACTGCAGAAGGCGGGCTATGTCGCAATCGGCCTCGACCATTTCGCCCGCCCCGACGACAGCATGGCGATCGCGCTCGCCGATGGCAGCCTGAAGCGCAACTTCCAGGGCTACACGACCGACCAGGGCGAACAACTGATCGGATTTGGCGTATCCTCCATCGGGAAACTGTCAAAGGGCTATATCCAGAACATGCTCGATGTCGGCAACTGGCGCCGCAGCATCGAAAATGGCGAACTGCCCGTCTCCAAGGGCCTTGCCCTTTCCGTGGATGACCGCGCACGCGGCCGGATCATCGAGGAACTGATGACCAACTATGCCTGTGACCTGGCCCCTGTTTGCCAGGCCTACGGCTTGTCCACGCAAGATCTTGCAGACGCCTTCCCGGCCCTTGAAGACCTGGCAGCCGACGGCCTCGTTCACCTCGACCGCAGCGCCAACGACAATGCGCGTGTCCGGGTCACCGAAGCCGGACGGCCCTATGTCCGGCTCGCCGCTGCCGCCTTCGACGCCTATCTGGCCGACAGTCAGGCAGCTGGCAAGGCAAGACATTCAGCAGCCGTGTAACGCCCCGCGAACTCGCCATCAAATCGGGCGCGGCGATACCGTTGCATGTTGAAGGAACCGGGCAACCGGAACGACAAAAAGGCCGCGAGCTTCTCGCGGCCTTTCAACGTCTTGCGGTTTGGGAAATCCCGCTGCGGTCAAAACCCGCGGTCAATACCCCTTGACATAACGCACCCGCCAATCCCTTGGCCGGGAACGAAAAAAGGCCGCGTCAGATGCGCGGCCTTTTCGGAAAACACTCTGTCTCTAGTGAATGCCAGTCATCTGGCAAAGGCTGCAGACCCGGTTGAGGTGGATCTTGTCAGCCTTGTCGACACGGATGACACCCCGGCGTTTCAGGTCGGAGACCACCCGGCTGACCGTTTCGATGGTCAGTCCAAGATAGTCCGCAATTTCCTGCCGGGTCATGTAAAGCTGCAGATCGCAGCTGTCGTCGCTCTCATGAAAGGGGCCGACACATCCGACGCCGCCACGGTCGGGGACCAGGTGCATCAGGAAGCTGGCAACCCGCTCGACCGCGGATTTTCGGCCCAGCAACACTGCATGCTCGTGCAGAACACGCATCTGGTTGGTCAGGCAGCGCGTCAGGGTGCGTTGCAGCTTGTCCGACATTTCGACCTGTTTCAGATCGATCTCCTGGATTTCGCTGCTGGTCAGCGTTTCCGCGGTGCAATCGTTTTCCTCGCTGCCGGCCAGTCCGAAGATATCGCCGGGCCGCAGAACCTCCACCACCTGACGGCGTCCGTCGGGCAGCAGTTTGTAGAGCATCACCGATCCCTTCACCAGCTCGTAAAGCCGCTTGGCGGGATCGCCCTCATAGTAGATGACCGAATGCGTATCGTATTGGGCCGTCTTGCCGCCAAAATCGGACAGCGCGGTCCTGTTGGTCTCACAAACAGGCGCACCACCCCGTGGTGCGGCAGCACCTTGGCTCGCAGTGCCAGCGTCGAAATAAGCCATTTGTCCCTCCTTCGCGCATCATTGCACGGCCTGAATTGCAAAGTCGGCTGCACTATCTGCCACCCGTCCGTCCACGTCTACACGCTATACGGGTACCAGGTGCGGCCGCTGCCGGACATCCCGTCCGATGTCCGTTGCTTGCATTTCAATCTTTAAACAGTTCAATGCGTTATGGGAATTCGGTCGACTGCGTAAGATAAACTACATATGGGTTGTAATGACGCAGAGACTAAAGTCGAAAAGACCAGGCCTACAACCGCATTCCCGCTCCGGGGCATTACTTATGCCAGCGCGGCAAAGAGCATTTCGATCGAAAGGGGCTTGCGCAGAATCGTCAGGCCCGGAAGGTCACGCAACAGGCGCACCAGGCTGACATAGGGTTTGCCGGTGATGGCAACGACCCTCGGAGGATCAGGTTGCTCCTTCAGCTGCCGGACAAGATCCGACCCGCTGATGCCGGGCAGACCAAGATCCACAATGACCCAATCCCCTGCGCTCCAACTAGCACAGGAGAGGAAGGTTTCGCCATCGGAGTAGGTCTTGGGATGATGATCCATATTCTCAAGAGCGATAGCCAACGCATCCGCCACCGCGTCATCATCCTCAACGATATGAACGACCACCTCAGTACATCCTCAAGGCCGGCGGCATTGCCGGATCCGTCGATAAAAGATAATCGAGAAACCGCCTTTCGGATGTACGCAGTAATACTGTTTCAGGAAACAACTTTTCGCGACATCAGCCGGCGTTGCATCACCCGGTCGTCAGCCCGCCTGAGCGCCGCCCAAAACGATCCGGACCAGATCGGCTGCGTTGCGCGCACCCAGCTTTTCCATGATGCGGGCACGGTGGACTTCAACCGTTCGCGGACTTATGCCGAGCGTTCTGCCGGCCTCCTTGTTGGAAGCACCGTCGGTGATTTCCTTCAGGACTTCCAGTTCCCGCCGCGTGAGCATGTCCGCCCCCTGGAACGCCGGCAAAGACGCCTCCGGGGATTGGCGCTGCTTCATGGCGGAAATGCCTTCCTTGACGCGCTCGAGAACGACGTCGGCCGAAAACGGCTTTTCGACGAAATCAAAGGCGCCGTTGCGAATGGCCTCGACTGCCATGGGAATATCGCCCTGGCCCGAGATGATGAAGATGGGCGCCGGGTAATTTTCCGCGTTCAGGGCCTTGAGGATCTCGATACCCGACCGGCCCGGCATATGAACATCGAGCATGACGCAGGCGGGGACCGCCTTGCTGGCGGAACTGATGAAGGCATCGCCGTCGGAAAAGGTTTCGACGACATAGCCTTCCATGTTGAACAGAACTGACAGCGCATCGCGCACCGCAGGGTCATCATCGACGATGTAAATGGCCTCCGCGTCAGTCATCATTTGCGTCTATTCCTCACCTGTATCTTCTTCGGCTGCAGACCTGTCTGTCCAGGCCTCATACTCTTTCGTCAGCTCAACCGGCAAGGTAAGCAAAAAGGATGCCCCGCCCTCCTCCGGTCTGGGTTCGAGTTTCAGGTCGCCGCCGTGGTTTTGCGCAATGGACCTGGATATCGCCAGCCCCAGTCCGACGCCTTTCTGTTTCTTGCCCGAGAAGGCTTTGAACAGGCTGTCGGTGACATCGTCAGGAACCCCAGGCCCGTTGTCCGTCACGCGGAACTCCAGCACGTTGCGGTCCCTGCGGACGGACAGGGTAACTTTCTTGTTTTCGACATCCGCGACCGCTTCACGCGCATTGCGCAGGAGATTGATCAACACCTGGCGGATCTGCACGGGGTCGGCCGCAAGCGAAGGCAGATTGTCGGCAACGTCGCCTTTCAGGAAGGACGCGCCCTCGCCGCTGCCCAGCTCGGCCATTTCCAGGCAATTCCTGACCAGGTCAGCAACATTGATCGTCTCGCGCGCCGGCGCCTTCTTCTCAACCAGTTGCCGCATGCGCTGGATGATTTCACCGGCCCTTTCCGCCTCGCGGACGGCCTTTTCGATCACACCCAGAATATTGGGCTCAACGGACCCATCCGTTTTTGCCTTGCGGGACACTGATTGCAGATAGAGGAGCACGGCGGTCAGAGGCTGATTGAGCTCATGGGCGATTGCCGCGCCCATCTCGTCCATGGCGCTCATGCGTGTCATGTGCAGAAGCTGTGCCTGCGCCTTCGAAAGCCTCTCTTCGATCTGCTTGCGTGGTCGCAGATCCCGGAGAATGCCGATGAACTGGCGCCCGGCCGGCGTTGCTGCCTCGCCCACGGACAGTTCGATCGGGAAAACCGTCCCGTCCTTGTGCCGCCCCTGCACTTCCCGGCCGATACCGATGATCTTCTTCTCGCCCGTATCCAGATAGTTCTGCACGTAGCTGTCATGCTCTCTGGCATAGTCCGCGGGCATGATACGGCTGACGTTCCGGCCGAGCAGGTCGATTGCTTCGTAGCCGAACAGCTTTTCGCAGGCCTTGTTGAAGGCAAGAACCTGACCCCGGTCGTTGATCACAACGATACCGTCTACCGCCGTATCGAAAACGCTTGCCAGGCGTGCTTCCGACTCGGCCGCGGTTCCTTCGTCATGATCAATGGACCCTTCACGCGACATACTGGCAACCCAATTGAACTAATCTTCAGATTAGGTTTAAGGGGTTTCACGTATGCCAGCAACCCATCAACGTCTAAATCTCTGGCAACCAAGTGCTTATTCGGTGAATTGCGTCTTCCAGATGGTCCTGCCGCCTTGCGTAGCAAAGCCGCAGGTAGTTCTCCCCCCCCTTGCCGAAGGCTGTCCCCGGTGCCAGCCCGACCCCGGTGTGGCGCACGAGATCAAGGGCAAAGCGTCGTGTATCGCTAATTCCGTCGATGGCAAAAAACAGGTAGAACGCGCCTTCCGGCGGGGACAGCCTGACCCGGTTCAGTGCCCCCAGCCCTTGCAGGACGCAGGCCCGGCCCTGTCTGGCCCGTTCGACTTGTTTTTCAAGAAAGGCTCCGCCTTCCGTGAGGGCGGCCACAGCGCCCCATTGCGAGAAGGACGGCACGCCGGAGGTGGAATACTGGATCAGGTTTTCAAACACCTGGCCAAGAGCTGGCGGCGCCGAGATCCAGCCGATACGCCAGCCGGTCATCGCCCAGTTCTTCGACATGGAATTGACGAAGACGATCTGGTCCTCTTCATCGGCGATATCGTAGAAGGAAGGCGCGCGCGGCCCGTCACCGTAATAAAAGAGGGCGTAGATCTCATCCGCGACGATCCACAGGCCGCGCCTGCGCGCAAGTGACAGCACGTCCTTAAGATCTTCCAGACCCGCAACCCAACCTGTCGGATTGCAGGGGGAATTCAGAAAAATCGCGGTGGTATCCGGCGTGATGGCCGCTTCGATATCCTCCGCGTGCAACCGCCAACCGCCACTGTCCTCGCGCAGGGGCACGGAAACCGCCCGGGCGCCGTGCACTTCGATGGCCGCGGTAATGTTCGGCCATGCCGGCGTCGGCACGATCATTTCCTTGCCACAGCCGACGACCGCCTGGACAGCCAGCTGAATGGCCTGCATGCCTGAACCGGTCACGTAGAATCGTTCCGAGGAAAAATCCTTGCCGTAAAGCTGGCGATGATAGCCGGCAAGAGCCTCTCTCAACTGCGGTATGCCGCGTTGATAGGTATAGAAGGTTTCGCCCCTGTCGAGGGAGGCTTTGGCCGCGTCGCAGATGAATTGCGGCGTCGGCAGATCCCCTTCCCCGGCCCAGAGCGGAATGAGATCGTTCCGGCCCTGTCCGGCGTTGAACACTTCAACGATTCCACTTTCCGGCGCCTGTTTCGCTTCCAGGCTCAGTCGATCAATCAGGCTGGTCACCAGATATGTCCCTCGGTTCCATAGTCACACGCTGACACAAATCATATCGGGTTAGGCAGTGGAAGTTTCATGAAAGGATTTGAAGGCAACTTCACCAACTGTGATCGATTGCCCGCTCAAGTCCGGTCTGCGCAGCCATGCCGCTTTCGACTTGTCCGCATGGCGAATAGACAGATAGTTTCAGCTGTGGTCGGATTTGGCATGGCGGCCGACGGCCAGCCAAAGCCGGAACGTGCCCGTCAAGAGGCACGGCAATAGCCTTCAGGGAGGACGGTACGCCGTTTTGTGATGCACGGTTGGATCGTGATTTTGGCCGCAGCGGCCTATATCCTGCTTTTGTTCGCGATCGCCAGCTACGGCGACCGGACGCCCCGGCGCTACTCCTCCCGGAACGGCGGACGGCCCTTTATCTATGCGCTGTCCCTGTCGGTCTACTGCACATCCTGGACCTTTTTCGGCTCGGTCGGCAACGCCAGCCGGAACGGTGCGGAATTCCTGACGATCTACCTCGGGCCTTTCCTGGTCTTTGCGCTCGGATACCCGCTGATCAACCGGATCATTCAAATCTCCAAGACCGAAAGCATCACGTCGATCGCCGACTTCATCGGAGCACGTTACGGCAAGAGCCAGTCGGTCGCGGCCCTCGCAACACTGATCGCCGTGATCGGAATCATTCCCTATATCGCTCTTCAGCTCAAAGCCGTTTCGCTGTCGATCACCACCATGATCGGCCCGCTGATCGGGCCGGGAGACAACTTCAATCTCGTTTTCGACGACGTCACGCTGCTGATCGCGCTCGGCATGGCCATTTTCAGCTGGGCCTTCGGCACCCGCCATATTGACGCCACCGAACACCAGGAAGGCCTGATGCTGGCGATTGCCGCAGAGGCTATCGTCAAGCTTGTCGCCTTCATCGCAGTCGGTGTTTGGGTCACCTTCTTCCTGTTCGACGGCCCCTTCGACATGTTCCGGGCGATCACGGAAGCTCCGGAAGTCGCCGCTGTATTTCAACGCCCCTTCAATATCGACAACTGGGTGGTGATGTCGGTTCTGTCGGCCTTCGCGGTGATTTTGCTGCCGCGCCAGTTCCACGTCACGGTGACGGAAAACAACTCGGACGAGGAAGTGCGCCGGGCCAGATGGATGTTTCCGCTATACCTGGTGCTCATCAACCTGTTCGTCATTCCGATCGCGGCCGCCGGGCTGCATCGCTTCGGCCAGGACGTCAACCCGGACACTTTCGTTCTCGCCCTGCCGATCGACGCCCAGCAACACTGGCTGGCACTCTTTGCCTTCATCGGCGGCCTGTCGGCGGCAACCGCCATGGTGATCGTTGCGACGGTCGCCCTCTCCATCATGATTTCCAACGACATCGTGGTGCCGCTGCTGCTGCGCCGCCACGGCGAAGATGAGATCATCAATTCCAGCGGCCGGGACATGAGCAGCCAGCTCCTGACCATCCGGCGCCTGGCGATCTTCGCGATCCTGCTCCTGGCCTATGCCTACTACAAGGCCGCGGGCGATACCGCCGCGCTTGTTTCCATCGGCCTTCTGTCCTTTGCCGCCATCGCCCAGTTCGCCCCCGCCTTCGTCGGCGCCCTGTTCTGGCGGCGAGCCACCTCGCTGGGTGCCCTTGCCGGCCTCAGCGGCGGCTTCCTCACCTGGGGCTACACGCTGCTGCTGCCAACCTTCGCTCAATCCGGGCTGATTTCCTCCGGGTTCCTGGACACCGGCCCGTTCGGCATCGGTCTTCTGAAACCGCAAGCGCTTCTCGGCCTCAGCGTCGATCCGTTCATTCACGGAACGCTGTGGAGCCTCTTCATCAATATCGTGCTCTTCGCAGGTTTCTCCTTCTTGAGAAAACCGCTGCCGGCCGAGACCCTTCAGGCCAATGTCTTCGTACCGGCCGAACTTTCTCCCGCCCCCAATCTGCGCTACTGGCGCACTTCGGTGACCGCCGGCGACCTGCAGGCCACAGTCGCCCGCTATCTCGGGGAAGAACGCACGGAAAGATCGTTCCACCGCTTTGCCAGCGAACGGGGCATTCAGCTCGACCCCAATACGCTCGCCGATGCCAACCTGCTGCGGTTTTCCGAACAGCTCCTGGCAAGCGCCATCGGTGCCGCCTCTTCCAGGCTGGTCCTGACCCTGATGCTGAAGCGGCACGACCCCTCGACGAAGGGAGCGGTAAAACTGCTGGACGATGCCTCGATCGCCATCCAGTACAACCGCGACCTTCTGCAGACGGCGCTCAATCAGGTTCGCCAGGGCATCGGCGTTTTCGACCGGGATCTCCGCCTCATCTGCTGGAACCGGCAGTTCCGCGACCTCCTCGGCTTGCCTGCCGAATATGGCCAGGTAGGCACGACCCTGGACACGATCCTGAGGTTCAACGCCGAACGCGGTGAACACGGTCCCGGCCCCGTGGAAACCCTCGTCGCCGACCGGATCGAAAAACTCGTCATGATCCAGGAAACCTATCAGGAGCGGCTGGCCTCCAGCGGCTCGGTTCTGGAAGTCAGAATCAGCCCGATGCCGGATGGCGGTATCGTGACCACCTACACCGACATCACCGAACGCGTCATGGCGGAAGAAGCGCTGGCGCGGGCGAACGAAACGCTTGAGAGGCGCGTGCGCGAGCGCACGGAGGAACTGACCCACGTCAACGAACGTCTCGTCGAGGCCACCCGCGCCGCTGAAGAGGCCAACATCGGCAAGACCCGTTTCCTGGCTGCAGCCGGCCACGACATCCTGCAGCCCCTGAATGCGGCCCGCCTTTATGCCTCGGTGCTGGTCGACAAGCTCAAGGAAGGCAACGACGGCTCTCTCGTCCGGAATGTGGAATCCGCTCTGGAATCGGTCGAGGACATCCTGGGCGCCGTGCTCGACATCTCCCGCCTGGACACCGGGGCGCTGAAGCCGGAACCAACGGTCTTCCGCCTGGATGAAATGTTCCGCGGGCTGGCGCTGGACTTTAAGCCCGTTGCCGAGGATAAGGGCCTTGAACTCAGGATCGTCCCGACATCCGTCTCCGTGCGCACCGACCGGCGGCTCTTACGCCGCCTCCTGCAGAATCTGGTCTCCAATGCGCTCAAATACACCCAGCAGGGCAAGGTTCTGATCGGGTGCCGGCGGCGGGGGAATCGGGTTCTGGTCGAAGTTCACGACACCGGAATGGGCATTCCGAAAAACAAGCAGAAGGCGATCTTCCAGGAATTTCACCGTCTGGACGACGGCATGCGCATGGCCAAGGGCCTGGGGCTGGGCCTGTCCATCGTCGAGCGGATCAGCCACGTCCTCAAGCACCCGGTCGAACTGCGCTCCGAGGACAATCGCGGCTCGTGCTTTTCTGTTGAACTGCCGCGCTCCGCGGCCATGCCGGATCTCGTACCGGTACAGCAAACGCCGGCATCCGTCGGCCATCTGGACGGCCTCGTCGTCGTCGCGCTCGACAATGAGCCGGACATCCTGAGCGGCATGCGGCACCTGCTTGCCAACTGGAACTGCAAGGTATTCACCGCGGCCGACGACATCGAAGCCGCTGCGGTCCTGC
Organism: Roseibium sp.; assembly: GCF_050301095.1. Classification (GTDB taxonomy): domain Bacteria; phylum Pseudomonadota; class Alphaproteobacteria; order Rhizobiales; family Stappiaceae; genus Roseibium. Next base: position 31,479 of record NZ_JBNKYW010000107.1, on the reverse strand, counting down.
ACGAGGCGGGAATGGTGCCGGACGTGATTCTCGCCGACTATCACCTGGATGACGGCACCGGGATCGAGGCTATCGTGAAACTGAGATGGAAGTTCGGCCGCCAGATACCGGCCATTCTGATCACGGCGGACAGGAGCCGCGCGGTACGCACCGAAGCGGAGGAAAAAGACATCGCCTTTTTCAACAAGCCGGTCAAACCCGCCGCCTTGCGGGCACATCTGGCCCGCTGCCAGGCCGGCCAGGCAGCAGAATGACCTGCTACCTGGCGAAGACGGTCAGGAAACGGACTTCAGGGAGCCGGAAGTCGCCGAATCCGGCTTGGTTTCCGTGTCCTGCCAATGGGTAGGGCCAAGCGAGGTGATGTTCATCGGGTTTGGATCGGGCCTGCCGAAAAAGTACCCCTGCATGGTATCGCAGCCGAGCGTCCTCAGCGCGTCGACCTGGAACTTGCGCTCGACCCCTTCCGCCGTCACTTCCAGGCCGAGATTATGCGCAAGGGCGATGATCGCGGAAATGATGGCAAGCCCGTCGCTGCGCTCGCCGATTTCGTCCACGAAGGACTTGTCGATCTTGATTTTGTCGAACTTGTACTTGCGCAGGTACGACAGCGACGAATAACCCGTGCCGAAATCGTCCAGCGCGACCCGGATTCCTAGGTCCCGGAGTTTTTCAAGTTTCCGCGATGCACTTCCCTGATCGCGCAGGAAAACAGACTCGGTGATTTCCAGCACCAGCCGTTCCGGCGGGAAACCGGTCTCCGCCAGGATTCCGGAAACGACGCCGACCAGATTGGGGTCCATGAACTGCACGGGAGACAGATTGACCGCTATACTGTCGAGTTCCGGGCATTGCGCCGCCGCCGCGCAGGCTTTTCGGAGCACCCAGTTGCCAAGCGGCAGGATCAACCCGGCATGTTCGGCAATCGGAATGAAAGTATCGGGCGGAACTTCACCGCGTACCGGGTGCAGCCAGCGCAGCAGCACCTCGCTCGAGACGACCTTGCCGCTGCGGGAATCGACGATCGGCTGAAAGTCGACATTCAACCTGCCGTATTCGAACGCTTCGCGAAGATCGGCTTCCAGCTCCCGCTTTTCTCTCACTTCGCGTTCCATCTCGGTCTCGAACGCGAGTGCCCGGCCACGACCGCTCTCCTTGGCCTTGTAGAGCGCGATATCGGCCTTGCGCATCAGGTCGTCGACGGTGTCCAACCTGTCGCGCAAACGGGTAAAGCCGACGGTTGCGCCGATCGCGAAGTCCCGGCTGCCAATCGTGAACGGTTTGCGGGTCACGTTGACGAGATCCTCGGCAAACGCGGTGGCGGCCTGATCACTGACGAACTTGCCGAGGGCGGCGAATTCATCGCCGCCAAAGCGGGCAAGCACGGTTCGTCCTTCGCTGAGGGCGGTGAACCTGTCGGCGACCTGCCGCAACAGCTCGTCGCCCGCCGGATGGCCACAGGTGTCGTTCACGACCTTGAAATTGTCGAGATCGATGAGGAACAGCGTGAGCGTTGCGTGTCCCTCGCGCTTCTGGTCCTCCAGCAGCAATTCCGCCTGTTTCAGAAACCAGCTCCGATTGCCGATGCCGGTCAGGGAATCATGTTCGGCAAGATGGGAGACGAGTGCGCTGGCACGTTTGGATTCGGTAATGTCGGACGCCACGCCGCGATAACCGGCAAACCCGCCCCTGTGATCGTGGACGGGCCGGGCCGCCAGCGACCACCAGCGTTCCTCCCCGTTCACCTCGACGCCGACAACGATGTCCCGGAACGCCGCGCGGCTGCGCGTCACCGTTTCCAGTTCAACCGCCCCGGTCTGCGCATCCTCGTGATCGAGCGAACAGGCCAGGTCAATCATGCCCATGGTGTGCAGTTCCATGTGCGTTCGCCCGCTGGCGGCGAGAAACCGTTCCGAAACGTTGCGCAGGTTGCCCCTGCTGTCGGCTTCCCACACCCAGTCGCTGTCCTTTTCCTCGAACTCGTTCATCAGAAGCGCTATGAGCTCGTCCCGCTGTTCAAGCTCGGCCTCGGCCAGGAAGTGGCTGGCAAAAAGCCAGCCAGTGGAGGCGACGCTGCCGATCACCACTGCGGTGTAGCTTGCCAACAGGAACAGGAGCAGCCAGGAGGCCTCAACCGGATTGATGATCAGGGCGCCCGCCGATGCCACAAAAAGGATGGCCACCCACCGGAACGCGGCCTGGGGAACGGTGGCGAGCGCAAATCCACCGCCGCAAATCATGGCGGTCGTTACACACGAAGCAATCCATATGCCGGCCGTATCTCCCCCCGCGAATGCGCCGAGAGGAACGGCAGCCCAAAGCAGACTGAATCCTGTAGCGTACAATACCGCCTTTGCAGGTCCCCTAGGGGAAGTTTCCAGAATCGGACACTGCCTGTTCCTCAACCAGTTCCTGACAGTCAGGCCAAGAAGCACCGTGATAGCCGCCAGCCAGAGCGTCACGTAGGAAACGGGCTGGAACCTCATGAACACCGGTGCGACGACAATGGCATTGATGAAATTTGCAGCGACAACGAAAGGCGTCAGGCGGGCGATTCCGGCAATCTGCGCGGCACGTACCTTGCGCGCAAGATGCTCCTCCACCACCGGATAGCCGAATGCCAGGAGAAATGCTCGCAGAGTTCCACCATCTCCCTGCACCATTTCAGGCGGGATAATTTTCCTGGCACTTGAAGTCGTACTGTACCCTGGAGACAGGATGGCCATGCAGACGACACGCAGGACCAGTTTCCATTTGGCTTCAAGCCGCATCTCGTCTCCGAACTCATTACACCTAAAACGCGCTTGCAGACGGCGCGCATGGTTCCGCAATAAGCCAATTCCCTGAAATTACAGTAAAAGCGGCAACCTAAAAGTCACCAGTTGGCCGGAGGAAAACTGCCGGTGCGACTCGCGGCGGCAACAGGCGCGCACGAATGCCCAGGCGTCCGGCACTCCGTGCGCCACGGTCAGAGTGAAATCCATGGAAGGCGGAGAGAAAATGCGCCGTGGGGTCCCGGCGCCGTTTCCCGTTCCTATTGGGCTTCAGCGGTTTCCTGGTCTTCGCCGCCGAGCTGCCATTGACCCGCTTCGATTTTCGACGCGGCAATCACCGCCTGTGTCCGGCTTTCAACGCCAAGCTTCTGCAGGATGGCGGACACGTGAGCCTTCACGGTCGCTTCGGACACGGAGAGCTCGTAGGCAATCTGCTTGTTCAGGAGCCCTTCGGACAGCATCATCAAAACGCGGACCTGCTGGGGTGTCAGGGTTGCCAGCCGCTGCACCAGATCGCCACTGCCGTCATCCGCGCTCAGGTCCACATCCGGCGGTGTCCACATATTGCCGGCCATGACTTCGGAAATGGCCTGCCGGATCACGTCGATCCCGTGGGACTTCGGGATAAAGCCCGACGCCCCGAATTCGACGGCCCTGCGGATAGCCTGCGGATCCTCATTTGCCGAGACAACCACGACCGGAACACCGGAATATTGTGCCCGAAGATACATCAGGCCGGAGAAGCCACGCATGCCGGGCATGGTCAGATCCAGGAGAATCAGGTCGATATCGCCGTCCTTCTCCAGACGCGCGGTTACGTCTTCCAGAGCGCCGGCTTCCTCGATAAGCGCGTCGGGATACTGGGTTTCGAGTGTTTGGCGCAGGGCTCCGCGGAACAAGGGATGATCATCCGCGATGATAAACCGATATGTTGTCGCCGACACGTTGCTTTTCCTCCCTCAACGGTCATCTTTCCGCTTCAAGACACTTCATTGCCGGGCGCATCGCTGTCCGCGCGCTCCATTCGTTATCGGTTTTTTGGGCAACGAAACCTGTGTTGCGGCTTTCGGAAAGTATGTTTGCATTACCGATTGCACGCAAGTCAAACCATGCTTTTGACCAACGCGGCCGCTCCGGGCCGCTTCATCGCCGTTCGGGGAGCTTCCGCGACCGCAACCTGACAACAAATCGGGGCATTATTGAATAATTCAACTTGAAGTAAACTTAAAAAACTCCAACAACAATTACGATTCAGTTAGACAATTGAATCAGAAGCGGTATCCCCGAAAACATATTGAATTTATTGTTGAAACTTAACGCAAAGTCGGCAAAAAATGTACTATTCAAAAAACTCTCAACAACACCATAACTGGCACCGAAATTAAAGAAAATGACAATTCAGGAAACTTTATATTCATTTGTTAATCGCTGGGAATGTGACGAAAACGATCACCTCAACGTTCAGTTTTATTTCAGCCGGTTCGATGAGGCGGACCGGCAGTTCCGCCTGATATCGGGTCTGAACGAAACCCTGGTCGGGGCCCGCCGTGTGCGGCACGTCCGCTACCACCGGGAACTTAGAACCGGCGACCTGATCACCGTTCAATCCTGCATAGCCTTCGACGGACCGCACATGCTGACGGTCGTGCACGAGATGCGCAATGCAGGCGCCGGTACGCTGGTTGCGACAGCTGTGGACGGGTACGAACCGAGCGCCAATTCCGCCAAGGTGCTGCGTCAGAGGTTCAAGGACTTTCAATGCCCGATGATAGCGGAAGCAACGCCGCGCGGCATCCCTTCCAGTCCGTTTGCACTGCGCACCAATCTGGCGGGCCTGTTGTCGAATGGCGCCGAAATCTGCTTTCGGGGCACCGTGCTGCCGCGTGACATCGGCGTCGACGGCAAGGCTGATGACCGCTACGCCCTTTCCTGCTGCACGGACGGCGTTGCACATGTCTGGCAGCGCACGCCGATGACACACGCTTTTCTGACTGAAAACGGTTACGGCCGCGTCGCAGTCGAAATGAAACTGACCTGGGCAACCCCGCTCAAGTCGGGAGATACCGTTGTGGTCGCAACCGGGTTCACCGGCGCGGGGTCCAGGACCTTCAACATGCGGCACCACGTGTTCGAAAGCCGGACCGGGCGGCTGGCGGCCACCCTGGACGTGGTGGCGCTGACCATGAATCTGACAACACGCAAGGCGGTCGAATTGCCGGCAGACGCGCAACAGCGCATCAACAAGATGCTGATCGACTAGGGTACGGACTCATAAAATTGTTCTTTCAGGCACCAATCGGGGGCAGAAAAGCAAGGAAAAGCCTTCAGAACCATGCTGGCGCATGGTGCAAAGGTTTTGACGCCGCAGTTCAAAACCCGATTTGGCGTCTTTCGGATCGATCTGGAAAGAACCGCCTCCTGCGTTGAGAAAGCTTGGAAACCAGCCATGTTTCCGTGCGCTTCCCCGCCTTGGATGCTGTCCTTTACAGATCGACCTGAAGGTAGAATTTTATGGGTCCGCGCCCTGAGCTACGGGATCACGCAGATGGCGGTTGTCGTCATTGGTGCCAGCCGCCAGCGGCGCTGTGTGGATCAGTTCCCGGTCTCGTCGTCAAATTCCTTCTGCAACTCCCGAACCATACCGAAAAACCTGCGCATGGCGCTTTCCGTGAAGGTCAGAACCTTTTCCAGTTCCTCTTCCTCCTTGTCGAGCAATCTGGGTTTGCCGGACGGTTTCTCACCGTCCCCCGGAGAACTTTCGGACCGGCCGGTTTCCGTTTCCGGAGCCGGTCCAGTTCCATCCGCATCGCTTTCCAGCTCTGCGAGCCGCGCCTTCAGCCGGTCCACTTCTGCGGCCAGATCGTTGATTTCGGCCAGATAGGCGTCCTCGGCGAGCGGCACCGGATTGCAGCGCCAGGCGTCGCTCTGCTCCATGCAGATTGTGACGGTTCCGTTTTGCCGGTCGACCCTCAGAATGCCACCGTCGACGGCAACGAGCGAAAACCGGTCCGGGTCGCCATCGGTAACCTTCACCGTAACTTCCGGACTGACCTTGTCCTGTGCAGCACCTGCGCTCACGGCAATTAGCAGAGCGGCAGAACCTCCAAGAAGGGTCGCAAACAAGGACTTGCGGATCGACATGCTGTTTCTCCGGTTGCCGGCAGGAAAAATGCCGGATTTCTTTCACAACTAGGTGCCACGATTCCGTGGCCAAAGCACGGCTGGCAGCCGATTTTTCAATAACTATTCCTCTTCAACCGCTCTTCTTGTCCGGGTTTGGCAGCAGTTTTTCCAGAAATTCGATCCGATCCGCTTCCGACGGCGGCTTGTCCCACCTCAGTCTGGAGATCCTCGGAAACCGCATCGCAACACCGGACTTGTGCCGTCCCGATCGGTTCAGCCCCTCGAAAGCGACTTCAAGCACCAGTCCCCTGCCGGGTTCATGCGCGACTTCCCGAACCGGACCGAAGCGATTGACCGTATGGCTGCGCACGAAACGGTCGATTTCCCGAAGCTCTTCGTCGGTGAAACCAAAGTAGGCCTTGCCCACCGGAACCAGCTCCGCGCCCGTTTCCCCTTCCTTCCAGACACCGAATGTGTAATCGGAATAAAAGGACGATCGTTTGCCATGACCGCGCTGAGCGTACATCAGCACCGCATCCACGAGAAACGGCTCCCGTTTCCACTTGTACCACAACCCCTTCGGACGGCCCGTGACATACGCCGAGTCGCGGCGTTTCAGCATCACCCCCTCGACGGCCTCCGCAACGGCCGGGTCCAGATGTGCATGCGGATCGGAGCGTGCCGCCGCGATACCCTCCCAGGTATCGGCCGCAACCAGCGGCGACAGGTCGATCCTGGACGTTTTCAGCTCCGCGATGAAACGCTCCAGCCGTTTCCGCCTTTCTGCGAAGGGAAGACCACGCAGGTCTTCGCCCTCCAGGTGAAGCAGGTCGTAGGCCCGGATGGCGGCAGGGTATTCCCGCAAGAGCTTTGGACCGGCGGTCTTGCGGTTCAACCGTTTCTGAAGATCGGAGAAGGGCCTTACCTTGCCTTCCGACAGGATCAGCAGTTCACCGTCGAGACATGCATCGAAGGAAAGCGCCTCGACGATATCGGGAAACGCGCGGGAAATGTCCTCCCCTGTCCGGCTGTAGAGGCGTTGCACCGTTTCGCCCGAACCCGTTTTTCCGGCGGAAGCCTGAACGCGGATTCCGTCCCACTTCCATTCGACCGCAAAGTCAGCGGCGGCGAGTTGATGCGGGTCCCTGTCCTCTTCCAGTGGGTGAGCCAGCATCACCGGACGAAAGGGGGCCGGATTCTCGCACTCGGGCGGTCCGGCCCGCCCTTCCGCCCAGGCAAACAGTGCCTGAGAAGGGACCTCCAGCCCGTGCCAGACTTCCTCGACCGCCGAAACGTCAAGCCCGCCCAACCGGGCCACCGCCGTCTTGGCGAGGCGTGCGGAGACACCAACGCGCAAACCTCCGGTTACCAGTTTCAGCAGCGCCCAGCGGCCGGTCTCGTCCAGCCGGTCCAGCCAGCCCGACAGCAGGCGCGGCACATCCGTCCTGCCCGCGCCGTCAAGCTCGCCGACGATGCCGGAGAGACTGGGCTCCGGGGTGCTCTCCGCGCCGGCACAACAATTGGCCTGCGGCCACATCAGGGCGATGGTTTCGGAAAGGTCGCCGACGAAGTCATAGGACAACGCGAAAAGATGCGGATCGGCCCGTTCGCCGATCAGCTCCCGAAGCAGCGCCGGCTTGGCGTGTTTGAAATCGAGTTCGCCTGTCAGCGCCGCCAATGCATAGCCCCGGTCGGGATCCGGGACTTCCTGAAAATAACGAACCAGAAGCCTTTCCTTGGCAAGCCGGCGCGGCTCCAGCGAAAGGCGGTCCAACAGGTGAGAAAAAGCACGCATTGCTAAAGAAAACCGGGAAAGCGGGCTGCGCACAAGCCCTGCCGGAACAACCGGGATGGACGCCAGCCGCTTTTGCCTGTATAAGCCGCGGCCATCCATGGGCCGAGGACTGGTTGGCCCGATCCGGTAGACTGCTGACTGGCACGCAGATGATCCGGAGCAGTTGAAAGATTCCTATGACTGATTTGACTTCCGTCGCCCCGGCCCTGTCGGCCGCGCTGGCGAAACGGGGCTATGAAAGCCTCACTCCCGTTCAGGAAAGCGTCCTGAAGGATGCCCCCGCAGAAGCCGACCTTCTCGTTTCCGCGCAAACCGGATCCGGCAAGACCGTCGCCTTCGGCCTGGCTCTCGCCCCCACCTTGTTGCGCGGCGAGGAGCATATGGGCAAGGCGGCGGCTCCCGTCGCCCTTGCCATCGCGCCGACTCGCGAACTCGCTCTTCAGGTAAAGGAAGAGCTGACCTGGCTTTACGAGGAAGCCGGTGCGGTCACCACGTCCTGCGTTGGCGGCATGGACCCGCGCTCGGAGCGGCGCGCACTGGAACGCGGTGCCCATATTGTCGTGGGCACACCCGGCCGTCTGCGCGACCACATCGAACGCGGCGCGCTCGATCTCTCCGAACTGCGCGCCGTCGTGCTCGACGAAGCCGACGAGATGCTCGACATGGGCTTCCGCGAAGATCTGGAGTTCATTCTGGACGCGGCTCCCGAAACCCGCCGGACGCTGATGTTCTCGGCCACCGTGCCGAAGCCGATCGCGGAACTGGCCAAGCGGTTCCAGAAGGACGCCGTGCGCCTCAGCACCATCAATGCCCGCGAACAGCATGGCGACATCGACTACGTCGCTCATCCGGTTGCGCCGAACGAGCGCGAAAACGCCATCATCAACGTGCTGCGCCTGCATGAAGCGGAAAAGGCAATCGTCTTCTGCTCCACCCGCGAAGCCGTCAGCCGCCTGACCTCCCGTCTTGCCAACCGCGGTTTTTCCATCGTGTCGCTCTCCGGCGAACTCAGCCAGGAACAACGCTCCAGCGCGCTGGCGGCCATGAAGGACGGCCGGGCCCGTGTGTGTGTCGCCACCGACGTTGCCGCCCGCGGCATCGACCTGCCCAATCTGGATCTCGTCATCCACGCGGATCTTCCGACCGGCAAGGCCGCCCTTCTGCACCGCTCCGGCCGGACCGGCCGCGCCGGGCGCAAGGGCACCTGCGTACTCATGGTTCCCTTCCCGCGCCGACGCCAGGCCGAACGGGTGCTGCATTTTGCGGGCATCAAGGCGACCTGGACCGGTGCTCCGACCGCCGACGATATCCGGGCCAAGGACAAGGAGCGCCTGCTGGCCGATCCGGCACTTGCCGTGGAGTTGGAGGAAGAGGACAGGGCCATTGCCATGGAACTGCTCGCCCTTCACAGCGCCGAACAGCTGGCATCCGCCTTCGTGAAGCTGCGCCAGTCCCGACTGCCTGCGCCGGAAGATGTCTCCGAACTCGACGAAACCTCGCTCAAGGGCCGCGACGCCGGAGCGCGCGGCGGCCGCAGCGCGGAAATCACCGGAAAATTCGAGGACGGCATCTGGTTCTCGCTCTCCCTCGGCCACCGCCAACGCGCGGAACCGCGCTGGATCCTGCCGATGATCTGCCGGGCCGGTCATGTGACCAAAAGGGAAGTCGGCGCGATCAAGATCTTCCAGAACCAGCTGTACTTCGAAATTGCCGGCAGCCACGGCAAGCGCTTCTCGGAGGTGATCAAGCGCGAGGGTACGGGTGAGGACAACGTCGTCATCGAGCTTCTGGATGCGCGCGGCGGCAAGGTGCCGGCTCCTCCGAAGGAAGACTTCGGCCGCCGGGAACGCAGCGGGCCTCCCAAGCGCCGTTTCAACAAGGCTGATGCCCCGGACTACGAGAGCCTCGGCCCGGAGGACACGCTGAAGCAGGACCGGCCGAAGCGTGGCCCAAAGAGGGACTTCGACGCGCCGCGCGGCAAGAAGAAACGCCGCTTCGGCGACGACGAGGCTGCCCCTCATCACCCGGCCTATGAGCCGCTCGACATGAAGGCGCTCGCCAAGGATCTCGAGGGCGGTGATCGCGCGTCTCCCAGAAAACCCCGCACATCGAACCGGCAGGACAGCGGCGAGGACCACGAGCCACGCAAACACGCCGGGGCAAAACCCGTCCAGGGGAAAAAGAAGCCCGCAAAGAAGAACAAACCGTCCCGTTCCGAACGCAAGGCGGTCAAGGCAGGGAAATAAGCAAGAAGCCGGTAGCAGAGACTACCGGCTTTTTTTCGAAATGATGGCAATACACAGCCCGTGTTGCGGCCTGGCTCGTACCCGCACACTGCGGACGACGACCGCCCTACCCGGCGGCGATGGGTTCCGACCGGTTTCAGGGTTTTGCCGCCTCGTACCAAAGTGAATTGGTTAGCTCCCGTTTGATGGACCATTCCTGCCTGCCGGACGGTGTTGCGCCGCCAGCACGGTCAACCAGACCCCGCTGCGCAAGGCGCCTCGCCGTGATCCATCAAATGAGTCCTCATCAACTCTCTTTGCTATTGTCCTCCAGACCGGCCTTGCGCAGCCCCTCGAGCAGATGGGCAAGATCATGGTCGGAGACATTCCATTTGCGCATCTCCTCGACCGGCGACAAGCCGCTTTTCAGGCTGCCGATCCGTGCCAGCGAAACCGCAGCCTCCGGCCGTCCGAGCTGCCCCTGTGCAGCAGCGTTCAGAATGTGAACCCAGTAGAACCCCGGCATTCCGATCCGTGCCACGTCGACCAGGACGCGTTCATATTCGCACTGGTTGTAATGATACCGCGCCGCGCTGAAATGATACCAGCCGGGATGCAGCGGATTCAGTTGCTGCGCTCTCTGCGACAGCTCCACGCCCCGATCATAGTCCCCCATGAACGACAGGTAATGGCCCGCCTCGGCAAGTATCTCGGGGTCGTTCGGGTTGAGGTCGAGCGCCCGCTGCATTTCGGCCTGGAATTTGTCGTTGTCCTTGCGGAAGAAATGCGTGATCGCGAGCCAGCAGCGCGCGTAGGCGCTCTGCGGATCGAGTTCTGTCGCCCGTTGGGCGGTCGCCAGCGCACGGTCGAGCGGATCCGGACGCGGGTTGGCCCCGAAGCGGTATTCGGCAAGATAGACATTGGCCAGAAGCGCATGGGCCTCCGCGTAGGCCGGATCCAGCATGACGGCCCGTTCCAGAAGATCACGTGCCTCGGCATGAACGCTGTCATCCAGCGTGCTGGTATAGCGCCGGGCCCGCAGGAGGCAGTCATAGGCATTGAATTCCGGCCAGCTTTTCTGCAGGGCACGCGACAATGTGGTGTCCTGCACCTGGATCCCCAGGGATGCGGCGACCATGCGGGTCATCTCATCCTGAACGGCGAAGATATCCGCTGCCTGGCGGTCGTACCGCCCCGCCCAGAGCACGACCCCGGAGGCCGCGTCGACCAGTTGGACCGAGATCCTCAGGCGGCCCGCCTCGTTCCATGCACTCCCTGTTACGATGAAATCGGCCCCGAGCGTCCGGGCAATATCGAGAGGCGACATGTCACTGGCGCTGAAGTGGAACGACGTTCCGCCGGCGATAACCCGAAGCTCGCGAAACCGTGTCAGATTTGCAATCACGTCTCCGGTCAGACCGTCGCAGATGTATTTGTCGGTTCCGGCGCTGGCAGGCTTGAAGGGAAGCACCAGCAGTTTGGGAGGGTGGGCGACGAGAGTTGCAGGCTGATCGCTTCTGTGCTGCCCGCCGGCTTGATCATCGCCGGTCACCGCGGAGTGCTGAGCTCCCCCGCTGCAGAAGACCTCCGCCACGAAACGAAAACCGCGGCGCGGTATCGTCCGGACATAAGACTGTTCCGTGCCGGTGTCGCCAAGCACCTGACGCAGGGCGAAAATCCGGCTGCTGATTGTCGTGTCCGCGACCGCCCGCCCCTGCCAGACGGCATCGATGAGTTCGTCCCGCGTGACAATCCTGCCGTGGTTCTGAAGAAGACAGAGAAGAATATTGAACACCAGCGGTTCAACAGTCAGCACATCGCCATCCCTGCTCAGTTCAAACAGGTCGGAATTGGCCGTGAACGGGCCGAATGTGTAAATCATTGCAAGCGTTCGTCCATTCCGTGACCGAAAAAGGATGAAATCCGAATAGTTTCAGCATGCGGGCGACAAGCGGCAATGTCGAGACAGAACTATCGTCAGCACCAGTGGACATCCTGATGAAAGGAAATTTCAGATGACCTGGTCACTTGCCGGAACCTACTTCGAAAGCTGCAACTGCGACACGGCATGCCCCTGCCTGTTCCTGAGCCCCCCGACGCAGGACGACTGCACCGCGCTTGTCGGCTGGCACATCGAGCGGGGTGAACATGACGGCGTCTCTCTTTCCGGGCTGAACGTCGCGCTGGCCGTCCATTCCGAAGGCCATATGGCAACGACGAAATGGACGGTCTCGGTCTATGTCGACGACCGCGCCGACGAGAGGCAGAACGCAGCCCTGATGCAGATCTTCGGCGGTCAGGCGGGAGGCCACCCTGCACGATTGGCGTCACATATCGGCGCGATCACCGGAGTGCGCTCCGTTCCGATAAGGTTTTCCGTCGAAGGCGGCCGGCACCGGCTGGAAATCCCGGAAATCGCGGATGTCGAAATCGAACCGGTGACGGGCCAGGGTGACGGTCCGGTCACCCTGCAGGGTCATCCGCTATGCATCGCGCCGGGTTTTCCCGGAACCATTTCGAAGAGCAATCACCTGACCTATTCGGATCATGGCATGTCGTGGTCCCTGACCGACAAGTCCGGCCTCTTTTCGCCCTTCGAATATTCGGACCGGACATGATGAGGACCGCCGGGTCTTTGCAGGGCCGACCGGAACCTCTCCGGCCGGTCCGGCTTTCGCTGCTTGTCGCCGCACCTGTGGCAGCGACAATCGGTTCATGGGCCTGGCTAGGCCTGATGATCGGGGATATGTCCAATATCCCCGGCATGGCGTCCATGATGATGGCCCCTCGCCTGGTCACGCCCGAAATGCTTTTCGGCCTGTTCATCATGTGGGCGGTCATGATGGCCGCGATGATGCTCCCGACGGCAGCCCCGATGGTCCTGGCCTTCGCGCGCATGGAAGGAAGCGGCCCGACACCTGGAAAGGGCTGGGTTCCGGTCACGGCGTTTTCTGCAGGCTACGTGATCGTCTGGGGCGGCTTCAGTATCGCCGCTGCCGGGTTGCAGGCGGCACTGACCAATCTCGCGCTGATGTCGCCCATGATGATGAAGACGGCCGGACCGGTCTCGGGCGCCATCCTGATCCTCGCCGGTCTCTATCAGTTCAGCCCGCTCAAGCGATCCTGCCTGAACCTGTGCCGCTCGCCGATGAGCTTCCTGATGACACGGTGGCGCAACGGCCCGCTCGGGGCTCTCAGGATGGGCCTGAGCCACGGCGCTTATTGCGTCGGGTGTTGCTGGGCACTGATGGGGGTCCTGTTTGCCGTCGGCGTCATGAACACCGCCTGGATTATGGCAATCACGGCCTATGTCCTGCTTGAAAAAACCGTCCCGCACGGCGAGCTGATCTCGAAAGGCACGGGAGGCTGTCTGATCGGACTTGGCCTCTGGATCATTGCCGGGCCGATTGCTCTTTAACGGGATTCATTCCCGCGGGAACCAGCGGTGTTCAGGTGACTATCAGCCTGAACAGGCAGGAAGAACGACAGGAGACCTGCCACGACTTCCGCTGGGGAACTTACCGTCGACGTGATAATGTAGCTGTGCCGCAAGGGTCGGCGGGTGTCGTTTTGGCAACCAGATAACGGCCGGAGAAGGAAACACCATGAAAAGTCTTTGCATTCTGTCAGTCGCATTGGTGCTCGGTACTGGCTCAGCCACAATAGCGTTCGCCGACGACTACGATCTGGACGCGCTGCGAGCCGCAACCGAAAAATACAAAGACGTGAATGTCGCCCTCGCCGAGGGCTTCATCCAGGATCCAACCGGGCATTGCGTGACCGCAGGCGCGGAAGGTCTGCCCGCGGAATGGGGCGGAATGGGCATTCATTATCTCAGGCCGGATCTCCTGAAACTCGCCGCCCCGTCGGAAAGGGTCGATGGCACCGGCACCCATACGGATTTCACACAGCCGGCGATCCTGCTCTACGAACCGCAGGCGGACGGATCCCTGGAACTGGTCGCAATCGAAAATCTGGTCTTCAAAAAGGCCTGGGACGCGGCGGGACATGGCGGGCCGCCGATGATAAACGGCCGATCCTGGGATCACATGGCCGACAACCCCGACACGGACGCGGATGAAGCGCACAATTTCATGCCGCATTATGACCAGCACGTCTGGCTATTCCGGAAAAATCCATCCGGCGACCTGATGCCGTTCAATCCGGCCGTGAACTGCGATCACCACAGCAAGTGACCTTTGGCGGTTAAATCTAGCTGTCGCGCATTCCCCCGGGTTCCGGGCTCTCAGGCCGGAACCCGGGCCGAAAAGCCCGACACCCCGGTTGATGGAGGAAAGTTGTGTCGGAGTCCTTTTTCTTGCCATTCAACTACGTGGATCATCTCACCAGTCCGGGTCTTCATACCAGTGCCGGTCCTGTCAGGCTGTGCCAGTACCTGTGCAAGGACCGCGGCAACGGCGGCAATGACAGCGCCAACAGTTTTTACAAGAATTTCCGCTGGATCAAGGATGCGAACGGCATCACCCTGAACCAGCATGTCGGCGGCCGGGAGATCGACCTTGCCCTGAAGGGACAGGGGAACGACAAGACTTTCGTCAAGATCTGGAACTTCATGCTGAAGAACAAGGACCTTCTGGACAAATACAAGGTCGAGGTCTGCGGCCGAGCCAAGAAGGACGGCTCCAAGGATGTGGATCAGAAGGGCAAGATCAAACAGATCTACTTCGACAAGATGTCGGATCAGGCGGCTCTGCAGCAAATGGTTCTGGACCGCTTCTTCGGCATGGACTGCATCGGCTTCATCGCCAATTTCCTGATCTTTTGCGGAGAGTGGGACAAGTATTACGGCGTCTCGCCGAAACGTTATCCGGACCGTGTCGCCAAGATCAACATCGACGATGTATCCGAAGTCAAACCGCTCGATTTCATGGTCTGGAACGGCCACGTGGCAATTGTCGACTGGGTCTGGGAGCAGGTCGACGACAAGCGCGCGCGCATCGACATGTGCCAGAGCTCAAGCGGCGGCCCGCAATGCAACGAATATGTCATCCTGCGCGAGACGGGCGGCAAGGGCATCAACGGTGGCAGGGAGTTTACCATTGACGGCGGCACCCCGGCCCCACCCGTCCGGGGGCACTTCACGATCTGGCGCCGCGAAGGGTTCTGGTACTGACGGGAACCTACGCTTGGCTGGCAACCATCCACATTGCACCGGACAGGAGAACACTCTGCCCCTGAACGTATGGGGTCAAGGCCTCACGCATCGACGCCACCGCGGCGGCATGGGTTTCCTCGGGCTGATCGCGCAGCCAACTGTTGATGGCCCCGATCTTGGTCAGTTGCGTCAAGGCTTCATCAATCCCGCCACCTGCCGCGATATCGAAGGTAACATCGAGCCGTTCAAGGCGTGGTTGTTTCCATCCTGCTTCCGTCAGAAATTCCGTGACGTGATCCGGCTCCGCAAAAGCGAACATTCCGGGTGCGCGCGGGTCTCCCTTCGGACGTGGCGGAATATGCGGCAGGACGGCCTGCATCGGCACCCCGATCCACGGGTTTTCGTCAAGGCCCCGCCAGCAGACGAACACCATGCGGGCACCGGGTGCAGCCGCACGATGCAGGTTCACGAACGCCGGCACCGGGTCACCGAAAAACATCAGGCCGCAGTTTGAAACCAGCAAATCGTATTCATCCAGTTCCGCAGTCGCCGCGTCAGCTTCCAGCCAGTCGATATGCGCAAGACCACGGGCTTCCGCACGCGCCGCCGCCTCAGCAAGCATCGGCACGGAGATGTCGAGTGCCCGCACGCGACCCGAAGGGCCGACGGCGCGTGCCACCTCCAGGGTGGAAGCCCCGCAACCGCATCCGACATCCAGAACCCTTTCGCCGGGGCGCGGCGCGGCAAACGACAGCAGTTTTCTGGTGACCGGCTCCAGGACACGATCGGTGTGGTCCTGCCGCTCCACCCAGGTCCGGCCACCGACGCCATTCCAGAAGGCAAGTTGATCGGCATTGACGCGCGTCGGATCAGGCATGTTCGACATCCTTCATGGCACCTGGAAGCATCCTGCGCCAACTCCGGGTGCAAGAATACAAATTTCGCGTTTGGCCGCGCGCGCCCTGACCGCGCGGGGCACCAGTCAGATTTGCGGTGAAGTCACTCGTTGACCACGCAGGCAATCAGCCATTCGGCACCGTCCTGGATCAGCTGATAGTGGCAGGTAAACTCCAGAACCGCCTCGCCGGTGTCGGTTTCCTGCACCCAGTCGAGCGTGACAAGTGCCGCCGATCCCGAAACGTGACTGGAAACGACCTGGAAGTCGGAATGAGTCACGCCTTCCTTTTCCAGGGCGTTCAAAAGCGCCTCGATGTTTTCGATCAGCTCGTCCTCATCGTTGAAGACATGCCCCTTGTCGTGCTGCCAGATGACGGCAGGCAGGGCGAAGCAATCGCAGATCTGCTCTACATCGTAGTCGTTGAAGCCGGTTTGATAGTCATCGAAGAGCTGGGCGATCGCCTCTTCGGCATCGCCGTTCAGTCCCGATCCGGAACCGTTGTTCCTGTCGTTGCCAGTGCTGGCAATTCCACCGTCGTCCGCCATGGCCGCCTCCTTGAAGACTGTGGACCATCGACCGGTCATTCGGCCTTCCGTCGGACGTCACTCCGGAACGTCAGGCTCCTGTTTCCGGTGCGAGGTCCGCATCCTCGCCATCGTCATAGCCTATCATATTGAGAGGACGGGCCTTTCGTCCATTTAATTCGCACCAGTGGACAAGCGCCTCCTCCGCACCATGGGTCACCCAGATCCGCCCGGCCCCCGTTTCCAGTATCGTGCGGCAGAGATCATCCCAGTCCGCATGGTCGGAGAGGATCAGCGGCAGCTCCGCACCGCGCTGGCGCGCCCGCGCCCGCACGCGCATCCAGCCGGAGGCCATTGCTGTTACAGGATCTCCGAACCGGCGCGCCCAGCGGTCGTTCAACTGTCCCGGCGGGCACATCACGATCTCGCCCTGAAGCTCCTTGCCGCGCTCGCCGACCGTCTTCACTTCCCCCAGATCGACGCCCTGGTTCCGGTAATAGGCAGTCAGCTTCTCCAGTGCGCCATGAAGATAAATGGTCTTGCCGTATCCGGCAGCCCGGAGCTCCGCGATTACCCGCTGCGCTTTTCCGAGAGCATAGGCACCGACCAGATGTGTCTGTTCCGGAAAAAGCTCCAGCGATGTGAGCAGCTTGGCGATCTCCTGCCCCGCCGGCGGATGGCGGAAGACAGGCAGGCCGAAGGTCGCCTCGGTCACGAAGGTATCGCAGGCAACCAGCTCAAACGGCGCGCAGGTCGGATCCGCCTGCCGTTTATAATCACCCGATACCACTGTCCGCCCGCTGTCCGCGGCGACAAGCACTTGCGCAGACCCGAGAACATGACCGGCCGGGTGAAGGGAAATCGCGGCATCGCCGACCTTCACAACCTCGCCATAGGCGGCCGCCTGCGCCGATCCGCAAAACCCGTCGCCGTAACGGATGGCCATGATGTCCAGCGTCTGCCGGGTGGCCAGCACGGCGCCGTGACCCGCGCGCGCGTGGTCGGCGTGGCCATGGGTGATGATGGCTTTATCGACCGGCCGCACCGGGTCGATATGCACATCGGCCCGCGGGCAGAAAAGGCCTTCGGGTGTCAGCGTGAGGAGTTCGGTCATCAGCTCTGGTTAGGGTCTCGCAAAACTCGGACTGGTTGCTTGAACGTGTACTCAAGGAAAGCAGCAAATCCGCCTGTTGCAAACCGTGTTTCACCAACAGGAACACAATGAGAACATTTTAAGTGTCCTCCTCTCGCCTTTTTGCGGGTCCTATCCTAAAAAGGGGCCATGGATGCAGCGCTTTTACCCAATCGGTTTCAAAGCTGGTTCGCCTCACGGGGCTGGACCGCGCGCCCGCATCAGCTGCAGCTCATCGATCATCTCGCGGCCAGCCATTCCACGCTGCTGATCGCTCCGACCGGGGCCGGCAAGACGCTGGCCGGCTTTCTGCCGAGCCTGGTGGAGCTGGAGGCACGGGGCAAACGCAGACCCGGCGCGGCGTTCGAGGGCATTCACACGCTCTACATCTCTCCCCTAAAGGCGCTCGCCGTCGATATCGCCCGAAATCTCGAGGCCCCGGTCTCCGAAATGGGCCTGCCGGTCAGGCTGGAAACCCGTACCGGCGACACGCCCTCCCACAAGCGCCAGCGGCAAAAGCTCAATCCGCCGGACATTCTACTGACGACACCGGAACAGATCGCCTTGCTGCTGTCAGATCCGGCCTCGGCGCGTCTGTTCGCTTCGCTCAAGACCGTCATCCTCGATGAACTGCACGCACTGGTCACCTCCAAACGGGGGGATCTTCTGGCACTCGGCCTGGCACGATTGCGCCGCCTTGCGCCAGACTTGAGAACTGTCGGCCTGTCGGCGACGGTGGCCGAGCCGGATGACCTCAGAGCCTATCTGGTGGACCAGCCCGACCCGGAACGCCGCGCCCTTTCTCATGTCGTCGAGGTCTCGGGCGGGGCGCAACCGGACATTTCCATCCTCGATTCCGAGGAACGCCTGCCCTGGTCCGGTCACTCCTCGCGCTACGCGATCCCCGACATCTACCGGATGATCAAGGACCACAACGTATCCCTGCTCTTCGTGAACACGCGCAGCCAGGCGGAACTGGTGTTTCAGGAACTGTGGCGGATCAACGAGGACACGCTGCCGATCGCGCTGCATCACGGTTCGCTCGATGTCGGCCAGCGCCGCAAGGTTGAAGCGGCCATGGCGTCAGGCGCCTTGCGTGCCGTTGTGGCGACTTCCTCGCTCGACATGGGCATCGACTGGGGCGACATCGATCTGGTGGTCAACATCGGCGCCCCCAAGGGCGCGAGCCGCCTGGCGCAGCGGATCGGACGCGCCAATCACCGCATGGACGAACCCTCCAAGGCCATTCTCATCCCCTCCAACCGGTTCGAAGTGCTGGAATGCCAGGCGGCGCTTGCCGCTTCCCGGCGCGGCGACCAGGACACGCCGCCCTTGCGCAAGGGCGCGCTCGACGTGCTTGCCCAGCATATCCTTGGGCTCGCCTGCGCCGATCCGCTGGATGCGCTCGCCACCTTCGACGAGATCCGCTCCACCGAGACCTATCGTCATCTCGACTGGGAGACCTTTGAGCGTGTGCTCGATTTTGTCGCCACAGGTGGCTATGCGCTGAAGAGCTATGAACAATACGCCAAACTGCGCAAGGCCAAGGACGGGCTCTGGCGCATTTCGCACCCGAAGATCGCCCAGCAATACCGGCTGAATGTCGGCACCATCGTCGAGGCGCCCAAATTGAAGGTGCGGCTGGTTCGCTCCAAAGCCGACGGCCGGCGCACGCCGGTCGGGCGCGGTGGCCGCATGCTGGGCGAGATCGAGGAGTATTTCATCGACCAGATGACGCCCGGCGACACCTTCCTCTTCGGCGGTGAGGTGGTGCGCTTCGAGGGCCTTCGGGAAAACGAGGCATATGTCTCAAGGGCCAAGAGCGACAACCCGATGATCCCTGCCTATATGGGCGGCAAGTTCCCGCTGTCCACCTATCTCGCCGAGGGCGTCCGCTCGACGCTTGCGAACCGGTCGTCCTGGAAGGATCTGCCCGTGCAGGTGCGCGACTGGCTGGAACTTCAAAGGGACAAGTCCGTGCTGCCGGCAAAGGACGGTCTTCTGGTCGAGACCTTTCCCCGCGCAGGCAAGCACTACATGGTCTGCTATCCCTTCGAGGGACGCCTCGCCCACCAGACACTCGGCATGCTTCTGACGAAGCGGCTGGAGCGCATGGGGGCGCAACCGATGGGATTTGTCGCCAATGATTATGCTCTTTCGGTCTGGGGGCTCCGTGACCTGTCGATGCTCTTCTCCTCCGGCCGTATCCCGCTGGACCAGCTCTTCGAGGAGGACATCCTCGGCGACGACCTCGACGCCTGGCTGGCCGAATCCAGCCTGATGAAGCGAACCTTCCGGAACTGTGCTGTCATCGCCGGGCTGATCGAGCGCCGCCATCCGGGACAGGAAAAATCCGGACGTCAGATTACCGTCTCGACCGACCTGATCTATGACGTCCTGCGCTCCCACGAACCGGACCACATTCTTCTGAAAGCCACCTGGAACGATGCCGCGGAAGGACTTCTGGATATCTCGCGATTAGGGGAACTTCTGACGCGAATCCGGGGACGAATCACGCATAGTGAGCTTCCGCACGTTTCTCCCCTCGCCGTTCCGATCCTCCTGGAAATCGGAAAAGAACCGGTTTACGGAGAGGCCATGGATTCGATCCTGGCCGTGGCGGCCCAAGAGCTGGTTCTGGAGGCAATGGAATGAATGCACTCACGTCACATTTGCGCAAATATACCGCTGCGCCGGTGTGTCATGACATTCAGGTCAACGGCCAGCTTGTCGGTCTGCACGACAGCGGCGTGCTCTGGTGGCCGGACGAGGCTACCCTCATCGTCGCCGATCTCCATCTGGAAAAGGGCTCCAGCTATGCCCGGCGCGGCGTACTGCTGCCGCCCTACGACACCGGCGCGACACTGGAAAAACTTGCCGGCGTGATGGACGCCTTCGACCCGGCGCGGGTCATCTGCCTTGGCGACAGTTTTCACGACACCAACGGGTCCGACCGGCTGCCCGCACACTACCGTGCCATGCTGACCACTCTGCAACTCGGCCGGGAGTGGATCTGGGTGACCGGCAACCACGATCCAATCGCCCCGGTCCGGCTGTGCGGCGAGACCGTCGACGAAGTGTCCATCGGCCCGCTCACCTTCCGCCACGAACCGGTGGAGAAAATCGGCGCCGAGGACGCCGCGGGCGAAATCTGCGGCCACCTGCATCCGGCTGCGCGCGTGCGCCGCTTCGGCCGCTCGATCCGCCGGTCCTGTTTTGCCACCGACGGCACCCGCCTCGTCCTGCCGGCCTTCGGCGCCCTGACCGGCGGGTTGAACGTCACCGACGAGGCCTACGGCCTGATCTTCCGCCGCCGCCAGTTCTCCGTCTTCCTGCTCGGCAACGACCGCCTGTTCCCCTTCACGGCCAGCCGGCTGGTCGGGGACTGAGGCCCCAGGGGTGGCATGCTTGTGAAAGCAGCCGCAGTTGGCTAAGCCTGAAAGATGCCGACAGTCCCGATCCCCGCCCAGCGAGAAGCCCCCGCCTCTGAAAGAGAGCCGCATATCGGCGCATTGGCCGACGCCCTGAAGGAATTTGCGCCGGCTAACGGTGTCACCCCCTCTCCGATCGGCTCGGTCTGGGCCCTGCGTGTATCCAATTGCCTTCCTTATCATCGTGGCCGCAATAGGGGGCTGTCGGTGACCGTCGCAGTCACTGGCCGAAAGATCGTCACGCTTGGCGACCGGCAGATCCTCAACGACCGGGGTCATGTCATCGCCATACATGGCGATACCGCCTACCAGGCGGCCGTCCAGGCCAGTCCCGCAGAGCCATACCTGGCCCTGAAGTTGCAGCTACCGCTGGAACTGATTGCTCAAACTCTTGTCAGGTTTGCGGAAACCGGTATCCAACCGCCAGCTACAGGCAGCTCCACGGTTCTCTCCTGCGAACCGCTGGAGAAAACCCTTGCGGCTCCACTGCTGCGCCTTCTGGAGTGTTTTCGCGATCCGGCCGACTGCCACATGCTGGCCCCGCTCCATCTGCAGGAGATCAGTTACCGCCTCCTCCGTTCGGAAGCGTTTGGTGTCCTGAAATCGCTGGTGACTGGCGCGGAAACCCGACTTGTCGGGGCGCTTCGGTATATTGAGGCCGAGGCGCACCGGTCTGATCTCACCGTGTCGGAAATCGCCTCGGAAGTAGCCATGAGCCCGTCAAACTTCGCCCATCGCTTCACGACGCTTTTCGGCCAATCACCCATGCAGTACCGGAAACACGTGCGCCTCGACCTTGCCCGGCAGCAATTGCTGTCCACCGGCTGGAGCGTCGCCGCCGTGGCGCAGGCGGCCGGTTATGCCAGCACGTCGCACTTCACCCGTGACTTCAAAACCGCCTTCGGCCTGGCCCCGCGCCGCTATGCCGAGGCCATGCGGACTGCCGGGTTTGCCGCCAGCTGACGCACCTTCGCAGGATCGGGCAGGTCTTTGACAGAATTGGATCTGTCACGCTGCAGTAGGCACGCTTATTCCTTCACGCATACCGAAGACAAACTCGTGGAAGGATTAGCACATGGCCGTGAAAGTCGTCGTTCAATTCAAGGTTCGCGAAGACAGCCAAGCCGCATTCGAGAGCATCATGCGATCCGTTGCAACCGACCTGCCCGCCGTTGCCGGATGCACCAACGTCGAAGTGCTTCAGCAGAGCGACGACGCCGGCCGCTTTGTTTTGGTGGAGACCTGGGACAGTCGTGAAGTCCACCAGTCCCATGTCAACGGTCTGGTCGCCGACGGCACCTGGGCCTCGCTTGCCACTCATCTTGCCGAGGACCCGGTCACCGGATATTTCCGGAGTATCTAACCGGGTCCCCCCTCCTCCCGCACCTTCACCCAGGCGATCACCAGCTCATAAAATACCGCCAGGATGACCGGCCCGAGAAACAGGCCGATCATGCCGTAGGCGATGGTGCCGCCAAGGACACCGATCAGGATGACAAGCATCGGCACGTCGAGTCCTCGCGACATCAAGATGGGCTTCAGCACGTTGTCGATCAGCATCACCGGCACCATCAGCACGGTGAAAAGAAGCGCGGGCATCACGTCCCAGGAGCTCCAGGCCCAGATGATCGTGGGCACGATCACCAGCGCCGGTCCGATCTGGATGATGCACAGGAACAGGGCGACAAAGGTGAGAACGCCTGCAAGCGGCACGGAGAAGGCAATCAGTACGACGCCGGTAAGCAGCCCCTGGATGACGGCAACGCCGATCACGCCGCGCGAGACACCGCGGATGGTGGCGCCGGCCAGGTCAACGAACTCGGCGCCGCGCGGGGCGATGATGCGGTCGGCGAAACGTTTCGCGCCCATGGCCAGTTTCGGCCCGGGCACAAACAGGAACCCGGACAGGATGATAGAGA
This sequence comes from Roseibium sp., assembly GCF_050301095.1. Taxonomy (GTDB): domain Bacteria; phylum Pseudomonadota; class Alphaproteobacteria; order Rhizobiales; family Stappiaceae; genus Roseibium. Next base: position 8,545 of record NZ_JBNKYW010000107.1, on the reverse strand, counting down.
CAACGAAGAACAGCACGCTGCCGCTCAACGAGGCAAGCGTGGCGAGAATGCGTCCGCCAGCCGGAACCAGCATTGGCGCGATCTTTGTAAAGACCAGCTCCAGACTGCTACTTGTCAGATGCCAGAGATCGGAAATCTTGTCGCCAACCACGGGCAGGGAGGCGAGTTTCGGGGGCAGCTCGGGCAACTTGAGCGCGCCATCTGCAAGGCCGTGGTACCAGCCGGTCAGCGTTTCAACGAGGCTGACGACCAGAACCGCGACGGGCCCGATGACGATTGCAAGGCACACAAGGGTCACCAGAACCGCCGACAGGGTCTTGCGTCCGCCGAGCCTGGCGGCAAGCCAGCAATAGACCGGATAGAGCGCCGCGGTCAGCACCACCGCCCACAGCAGGAACAGGACAAACGGCGCGATCAGTTGCAGTGAGAAATAGGCGAAGATCCCGAGCACTCCGAGCCGGATGGCGATGTCGATCACCCTGGCGTCGAGCGTGGTATCCGCTCGGGCCGGCTTGCTTTCCGAAGATGCTGAAGAAGACTGATCGCTCATGCTGCCCCGCCGCTGCTTTCAAGAATTGCACCTGAACCGAGAGTAGCGGCGGCGGCGGAGAGTTCCAGCGGAAAGTGTGCCCCGTGCCGTGCGGGCAAGAGGGCGGCGGCGTGCGCTTGCTTCAATCACGCCTGAAGATCACACCGGCCAGCCAGCCGGTGAAGATGGCAAGCGACACGGCAAGCAGGCCGTAGAACAGCGGATAGTTCTGGGCCAATTGAAAAGTGAATTGCTCGAAACCGATCTTGGCGACCGCAAGCGTGGCTTCTGTCCGGGCGATGACCTCTCCATGATGGAAGAGGAAGCTCTTCACCTTGTAGTCCCCGACCGGGATGTTGGCGGGCAGCGGGATCTTGGTCCGGAACATGGTTTCGGTCAGAAACTCGATCGACGTCTGCTGTTCCGAATAGAGCCCCATTTCCTCGCGCAGCCGGACGAATGCCTTGCGGAAATCGTCCCGGTCTGAAAGGGCAACGTTGGACACGCCCGAGACCGCCAGATTGAGGTGATTGAGGCCGATACCCAGTTCGTCGAGAAGCGCCCGGTCGGCCATGCTGCCGATATTGACGGTGCTGGCCACCGCATAAAAGGACGGCACATTCTGAAAACGTTCGGCCTCCCTGTTCACCCAGACACCGAGAAACCGCCCCTTGCGCCGCGTGGTGATGTCCTGCGGCGGCCCTTCCACGACAATGGCGAGTTCATAGCTGCCCTGATCGTCCGGCTGGCGTTCGATATCGCTGGCCTGCCCGAAAATCACGATCTCCGTGCCGGTGAAATTCGACTGGATCGAAATCATGTCCGACGACAGTGCCGTTACGAGATCGCTGCTGTCCTGCGCCCGAACCGCGCTGCCGGCGGCGAGCATGAGGAGGCAGGCAAGGGCGGCCCGGAGCGTCATGAACCGGCCCCCTTGCGGATGGCGATGGAATAGAGGTCGTCCGGCACCAGCAGCAGGTCGACCGCGAAGCGCATACCGACGGCCAGCACAAGCAAAGCCAGGAGCAGGCGCAGCTGGTCGCCGCGCAGGTTCTGGCCCATGCGTGCACCGAACTGGGCGCCGATCACCCCGCCGATCATCAGCGTCATGGCGAGCACTATATCGACGGTTTTCGTACCCATGGAATGAAACACGGTTGCCGCGGCCATGGTGAAGAGAATCTGGAAAAGCGACGTACCGATGACGATGCCTGTCGGCACCCTGAGCAGATAGATCAGCGCCGGGACCATCATGAAGCCGCCGCCAATACCGAGGACCGTCCCGAGAAAGCCGATGATGGCGCCAAGTCCCACCACGGGAATGACGCTGACATAGAGCTTGGAGCGGCGGAAGCGGATCTTCAGCGGCAGGCCATGGATCCAGTTGTGCTGCCCCGGTTTGCGGGCTTGCGGCGCTGCACCCGCTTTCCGTCGCCGGATCGCTCTGACCGATTCAAACAGCATCAGGCCGCCGATCGTTCCGAGGAAGGTGACGTAGGAAAGAGAGATGACCACATCGAGTTGGCCGAGGGACTGAAGCACCTGGAACAGGACGACGCCGATCAGGGAACCAAGAACACCGCCCATAAGAAGGACGACGGCCAATTTGAGGTCGATCGCCTTCCGCCGCCAGTAGGTGACCACGGCCGAAGCCGAGGAAGCGACCACCTGGGTGGTGACGGTAGCCACGGAAACAGCAGGGGGAATGCCTGAGAAGATCAGCAAGGGTGTCAGAAGAAATCCGCCGCCGATCCCGAAGAGCCCGGAAAGGAACCCCACAGCTCCGCCCATGCCCAGAAGCACAAAGATGTTCACCGGGAGTTCGGCTATGGGCAGGTATAATTGCACAGGATCACGCCGGAACAGACAGCAGGTAAGACTGCGAAAAGACTACATTAAAATTGTTAAAGACCCGTGCCCGCTGGGTGTCAACCAGCGGGCGGGTCAGTTTGGTTCGGTTCGGCGGTTTTATGACGGGATAAGGCGCTTTTCGGTCAGATCGCCTGGCTGTTGAGCTCGTCGATCAGGCGCTTGTCGACTTCCCCGGTTTCCGGCAGCCCAAGGCTGCGCTGGAACGCACGGATGGCACTGCGGGTACGCGGTCCCATCTGACCGTCCGGGGTTCCGGTGTCGAAGCCGAGATAATTCAGCTTGTCCTGGGCCTCGCGGATCATGTCGGTGTTCTCCATGATCTTGACCGCTGCCTTTTCCGCAGGCAGGGAGGCGCTGTCCGACCAGCCCGGCTCCAGCGACACCTTGTTGGCGGCGGCATCCGGCGTCTTCAACTTGAAGGTTTCCACCGCAAGACGTGCGTTGGCGAGCATTGCCTGATCCATCATGTTGGCAACGTCGTCCCGCCGTTTGGCCGCTTCCGGGTCCCCCTGGTCGGCGGCAATCGCGAACCACTTGTAGCTGGCCACAAGGTCCTTATCGACACCGATACCTCCGGCGTAGAGAATGCCGAGATTGAACAGGCTGTCCTTCACGCCGAAGTTTGCGGCCTGTTCAAACCATTTTGCAGCCGCCGCGTAATCGGGCTGTTCGCCGCCACCCTCGGCATAGAGCACGGCCAGATTGTGCATGGCCTTGGCATTGCCGGCCTGGGCAGCCTTCGTATACCAGGCCTTGGCCTTGGAGATGTCCTTTTCGACACCCCTGCCCTTTTCATAAAGGCTCGCGAGACGGTACTGCGCCGGGCCCAGTCCCTTCTCGGCCGCTTTATGATACCAGACGGCAGCCTTGGCGAGATCAGCGGGAACCCCCTTGCCTTCCGTGTATTTCACACCGACCAGGAATTCCGCTGCCGGATTGCCGCCTGCTGCGGCAGACCTCAGAGCCATCGGGCCGATGCCTTCAGGCGGAAGATTGGCAATGATGTCGGAGGGAGCTGTCCCTGCACCGGCGTCGGTGCCGGACGGGGTAAGACCTGGTGCGACACCGGCAGGCTTTGTGCCGAACCCGTTGGCGACACCGGCCGGCGGTGCGAAGGCCAGTTCCGTATCCGGTGCCAGCGAACCGGAAGCCGAAGCTTCCTGGACTGCTTTACCAGCCCCCACGGGCTCCACGCGCTGCTCGGCGACCTGAGGAGCTGGCATTACCGTTTCGGCTGCCGGTTCGGCCTTGTTCGAAGCGGCAGGCGATACCGGCGGAGCGGTCTCCTCCGACTGTCCAGATGGCTGGGTTTCCGCGGCGGCGACCTGCATTTCCGCCGATACTGCGGCCTTGCCGGCCTCGGCATCCTTCGATCCGGGCACCGCTTCGGCGGTTTTCACCGCTTGTTGCGGCAGGGACACGAGATTTTCAGCGTCCTGCGAGGGACCTGATGCCATCCGGTAGACCTGCAGCGTTCCGATCGCCAGAACCACGGCGGCCGCTGCGTAAAGAATGGCACGTTTGCGCCCGCCCGATGCGGGCGCGGTTTCCGGAGCCGGGCGGTCTCCAGGCAGAACCTTTGCATCCTCGGCTTCAAAAATTTTGTCGGCAATGTCCTCTGTGCCGAGTTCCAGGGTGTCTTCCGTCTCACCCGTTTCCAGGACGTCCTCGGTCTCGGCGGACTTGTCCCGCTTCAGAACATTGCGCAGCCAGCCCACGCGTGCCTTGCCGCGTTCCGCATTCGCACGGCCCGACTTTTCGTTCTTTTCCTGCTCCGCCGCTTCGGCGGCGGCGGCTTGCGCTGCCCGGCGCGCGGCGGCAATGAAGTCTGCCTTCCGGTCCCGCGCCCGGTCCTCCGGCCGCTGCGGTTCGGCCGCCGGTTCCGCAGGCCTGGAAGGCTCTAGCGGTGCCTCGGCAACCTCTGGCCGGGAGAGGTACGGAGAGCTTTCCGTGGCCCGGACCGGGGAATAGGGTTCCACCACAGGCCCCGGAGCTGGCGCCGGTTCGGATGCAGCTGACAGGATGGGAGACGCCGCGTCGACTGGTCTTGCCCCAAGCTTTTCCGACTTTTCCAGGTTGTCCAGGCGCTCCGTCAGGTTCCCCAGAACGGATTTCACGCCGTCAAACGTGTTGCGGGTCCGTTCCTCGCTGCCTTCGGCTGTATCCAGCAAACGTTTCAGGTCGCCCTGAAGGGCGGTAATCGCCTCGTCATACTGGCTTCCGCCCGCCGCCGGAGTTTTTGCAACGACTTCCTGAGCTGCCTTTTTTGCGATTCCGGAAACGTCCGCCCTGGTCTGTAGCAGGTTCTGTTCGATCCGCCTCAGAACCGGCGTGATCTGCTCCACGCTGAGCGCTTTCGACGATGTGGCCTCGATCTGCTCGGCAAGGGCCGCGACCTTCTCGCCAAGCTGCTCGAAGCGGCTGTCGTCGGTGACTTCCGCGCCCTTGGAAACGATCCGGGCAAGATCCTCGATCCGCTGTTCCAGAACTTCCGTCGACCCGGGCGAACCCACGCTCGCGCGCATCGAGCCGATTTCCTCGCGCAGCTTGTCGAGATCCGCCGTTGTGACGCTGTCCCTGGGTTGCTCCAGACGGGTCGTCAGGTCGTTCAGCCGCTCCTGCAACTGAGCCAGGAACTTGGTGTCCGCACCGGCACCGGCCCGCGTGTTTGCGGCGTCCAGGATGGGCACCGGACGGGAGGCTTTCTTTTCGATTGCATCGATCTTGCCGGAGATTTTTTCCAGCCGGGTTTCCAGCGCCGCGAAGGCGCCCGCATCCGCGGCCGGCAAGGGGCCGGTCTGTTCCATGCGCTCCAGACGGTCGACAATATCATCCAGACGGCGATCGACCTGAGACAGGTGCGCGTTGTCCTGCGGCGCGGCCCGGTCGTCGGCCATCATGCCGACGATATCCTCAAGCCTGCCCTGCAACCGGCTGATCGTCTCCGGCTCGGGCATGCGCTCTTCCATGGCCGACAGGCGGCTGTCGAGGCCGCGCTGCTCGCGCGCCAGCACTTCCAGGTCGTCCAGGCGGCTGGAGACGAATTTCATCCGGTCGTCGATCCCTTCGACCAGCCCCTTGATGTCGATCTGCTCGACAAAGCCGCGCACTTCCCGCAGTTCCGCCCGAAGCGGCTCGATTTCAGCGTGCCCCTTGCGCTCCAGCAGTTCTTCCATGCGCTCGGCAATGGTCACGACGCGGTCTTCCAGCACCATCATGTGCTCGGACCGCGGCAGGGCCGCGAAAGCGTCCTCGATTTCGTTGAGCCGAGCGGTCACACCGCGCAGGACGCGCGGGTCGACCGAGGCACGGGACAATTCGTCCAGCCGCTGGAGAATATGGGAGTAGCCGTGTTCGAGGGTCTGCAGCGCGCCTTCCACATTGGTGCGCCCCACCATTGCCTTCAGATCGGCCACTTCCCTGCGGATTTCCTTGGCGAACTGATCGTTCTTCTTGTCGACCCGCAGACGCTCCACCATATCGGCGAGGCGGCGAAGCTCGGCGTTCTGCCGGCTGACGGTCTCATTGGTGCCCCGGGAGATCCCGCCAAGTGCCTCACGCAGGGAACCGAGTTCCTCACGCACCTGGTTGAGGGCCTTTTCCTGCGGAGCCCTCAGGGCGTCAATGCGCCGGCCTAGATCCTTGTAGACATGCATGGACGCGTCGCGGCGTGCACGGGCGCCACGCTGACGCTGCGGCGGATAGTCATCATATTCGCCATAGCCGTAACCGTCGTCGCCTTCGCCGTCGAAGTAGTCGTGGTCCAGCGGATCGTGTGTCTCGTCCTGCAGGGCGTCGATGGCATAGCGGCCGGGGCGGCGCCTGGACGGCGCGGCGGCGGCGTACTCGTCGTCTTCGCGCCCGGACAGTCCCTGCACCTGCTGGTCAAGGCGGTCCAGAGCTCCCAGAACGTCCTCCATCGTGCTCCCGCCTGACGGTGCACGGCGCTGCCGGACGGGACGGCGCCCCCGCGAAGCACGTACCGGTTCCGCCTCGCCGTTGTCCGTCAGGAGCCTGTCCAGTTCGTCCGCGACAGCGTCCAGATCCTCATCCCGGTCTTCGGCATAGCGGGCGGCGGAGCCCCCGCCGAGCGCAGTCGCGGTGCGTGTCAGCCGCTCGATACGATTGCGCGCCGGTTCCTGGCGTGGGGCATCGTAATAATCGGCGCCTTCAAACGCATCCCGATCGCGGCGTCCTGCCTCGTGTTTCTTCCAAGCCGGCATATCTTGACCCTGGGCTTACGGCCGTGAAGGACCGCTGTGGTGCAGGCTGCACTCACTTTCCGGCAAAAGCGGGAAATGGCGCAGCGTTTTGATAGACTTTCGAGGTTTAGGGTAAACAGGCCGTTAATTGGCCTTGCCAAATGCAAAATATGGCTGAATTCGAAAGGGAATCAGCCGTTTGCGCTGTGCGCATCGCGCGAATCGCTTTTCACGTGTTTACGAAGTTTTAAGTCGGCACCTTACGTGACTGGACCTTAACGCAAACGTAAGCTAAAAGAGCCTCACGAAACCGCCCGGTAACTGTGCCCGGGATTGCACCGGAAGCGTTTACGCGCACGTCGTCCGCTTCGGCGCCGGTTTCGGAAGAACCTTAAAGACTTCAACAATGAGCCGAAAAACGGCTGATAAAGACGAGTACGACTGCAATGAGCGAAGCGCTTTCGATCCTCAATGAGGACGACCTGGTGGATGTTGTTTCTGCAAATGACGACGGCACCAAGAAAACCCAGTTCTCGATCGGCGACCTGGCCAAGGAATTCAACTGCACGCTACGGACGCTGCGGTTCTATGAAGACAAGGGTCTGCTGAACCCGAAACGCGACGGTCTCAACCGGATCTACAACCGCCGGGATCGGGCCCGTCTCAAGCTGGTTCTGATGGGCAAACGCGTCGGCTTTTCGCTTTCCGAAATCCGCGACATGCTCGACCTTTACGACCTGCGCGACGGTCAGGTGACCCAGCTGCGCGTCGCGCTGTCGAAATTCAACGAACAGATTGCCGTGCTGGAAGACCAGCGCAAGGATATCGAGCAGGCGATCGAGGAACTTTCCCGCACGGTCCAGATCGTTTCCGGCATGCTGAAGCACAAGGAAGCAGAGGAAGGCAACTAAGCCCTCCCCCCGGGGCCTTTCGGCCCGACTGACGAACCGACATCGCTGCCGGCGGGAAGTATCTCCTGAAGCGCCTCCAACAGGATGGAGGCCAGGTATTCTCCCGTTCGGCCGATGTTTTCACTGCCGCGCAGCAACTGCAATCCTATTCCCGGAAGCACGGGCAATCCGTGCGCCTCGGCCTCCAGAACCTTCACCCCCGCCGGAAGACCTATGGGTGTACGCACGGTTATCCCGAGACCCGCGGAGACCGCGGCCCCCAGGCCTGCCAATCCGGGGCTCGCAAAGGAAAGGCGCCAGGAGCGTCCCTGCCGGTCAAGACTGTCGCAGGCGATGGTTCTGAAAAGGCACGGGGCCTCGAGAGCCGCGAGTGCCACCGTATCCCCGCTCCCCGCCACGGCCGCAAACGTTTCCCCGTTATCAGCGCCAAGCCAGCACATCGGCACATCCGCGACATGACGCGCAAAGGGAAGGATCTCATCTCCGGCCCAGGCGATTGCCAGATCAAGTTCGCCTGACGAAATCTTCGAGATCAATTCACTGTTGCGGCCGATGCGACCCTCGATCTGAACTTTCGGATGCGACCGAGCAAACCTGCCGAGAACCCGAGGCAGCAGCGCCGCGCCGAAATCCTCCTGCAGCCCGAGCCGCACCCAGCCATGAAGGTCCGCACCGCGCAGGGCCTCCACCGCCTCGTCGTTGAGCGCCAGAATCCGCCGGGCATAAGACAACAGAAGTTCACCGTTCGGTGTTGGAACAAGTCCCCGCCCCACCTTTTCGACAAGCCGCGCCCCTGCCTGGTCCTCCAGCTTTTTCAGCTGCGCACTCACCGCCGACGTAGACCGCCCCAGCCGGGCCGCGGCGCGCGTGAATGACCCGAGGTCGATCCCTGTCGCAAAGGTGCGCAGGGCATCCATGTCGAAATTTGTCAGCCGCATATAATCTTCCTGAATTTACGGACTTAATGTCAAATATTTCCTGATTTTCAGAACTATCCTTGCCGGATAGCGTGACGCCGTCAATCGACTCCG
>NZ_JBNKYW010000106.1:0-32782 GCF_050301095.1 Roseibium sp. | reverse complement strand
CCGATAACCGCGATCTTCGTGCCGCCGCGTTCGAACATCTTCCAGGCCTCGAAGGCCGGTTCGTCCCATTCGTTGTCGTAGATGTTGGAGCCGAGGAAGGAGAACGGCAGGCTTTCGATGACTTCCTGCACCCGGTCGGTTCCGTAGGTGAATTCCCAGTGGCCGGTCATGGCGTCGGGCGACAGCGTGTTCATGACCGTGATCATGTCCTGGCCCTGGGTCATGTTGGAGCTGTAGCTGCCCTGCCAGGTGTCGCCGCCGTCCAGAAGGAGGACATTGTCGTCGCCGCGCTCGGCGCGGATGCGCTTGATGATCGTCGCAACCCGGTCGAGGCCGCCCATCTTGCCGTAGGTCGCAGCCAGGGACGCGAAATCCTCCGACGTCAGCGCATAGGCATCCGGCGAGCCGGGCTGAATGTTGTAGAGCTTCAGGAAGTCCGCACCGGTGACATGGGGCGGCTTCCCGGTCACGTCGCCAATGCCCAGGTTGATCGACGGTTCGCGGAAATAGAGCGGCTTGAGCTGGGCGTGGATGTCGGTGATGTGCACGAGCGTCAGCCGGCCCTTCGCATCCATTTGCAACAGCTGGTCCTCGGTGAGCGCCTGCTGCGCCATCAGTCGGGACCAGGACCCGGCCATTCCCGACCCAAGCAATGCGCTGGTTGCCGTCGCGGCCATCAGGAACTCACGTCTTGAGAACATTCCCATTCACTCCAAATCTTTGCCTGCCCGCCATGTTGCGTGCGCGCATACTCTTCCCGTTGGCGCACAGCGTCTTGTGCACCTTAGTCGGTTCAAAGGCGGTTTTCTAAAAGCGCCGCTTTGGCGGCAAATGCTCCGGCGCGGCGGTTTCCCCCGCGCCGGAAAGCCGGGCCGTCCGTCTAGTTGCGGACCGCCGGGGTTTCGACGCTGAGGCCGGATCCGCGCCAGGCGATGTAAAGCTCAAGGGCGGTAAATTCGTCGGAGCCGCGCTTGAAGGGCTTGGCCCGGACGTTGTCCATGCACCCCTTGAAGCGGCGATGCGTGGATCCAAGCCCCTGCCATTTCAGCCGGTAGGTCGGAAATCCGTTGATCTGACCCTGACTGAGATGGTCGGCCCGGATCATGTTGCCCCAGTTGTCTTCATGACAATTGGCGCAGGCCAGGTCGAGCTGTCCGACACGGGTGTAATAGAGCTCCTTACCCTTGTTGAACCACTCTTCCGCAGGGCCGTCGATCTTCACGTTGACGGGCATGCCGCGCGACTGAACACCGAGAAAGGCGGTCATCGCCAGCATTTCCGGGCTTTCCCACTTCCAGGGATCCGCGCCCTGATGTTCTTCACGAGACCAGTTGATGTGATCTTCCAGCGTCATCAACGTGCCTTTTTCATCGTTCCACTTGGGCATCGATGCGCGCAGGCCCTTCATGCTCTCCGAAGCGTCGCCGTGACAGGACGCACAGGATTTGCCGGAAGAGCCAGCGGCGTCTTCCCACAATTCGGCGCCATAATCGACAGCCACGAAACCCGGATTGTCGAAGTCATCCGTTTCGAGAGCTTGCGTTTCTGCCGAGCGGAAGCGCCAGCCGGAGATATTCTCCTCCAGCGGACTGCCTTCCGGGGCGGCGGCCTTGGTGGCAATCGTCGTGCCGTCGATGATCAGCTCGGCGCTTTCATCGGCGTGCGACTGGAACGCCGCCAACGATAGCGCAAGCCCTGCGACAGTCACGGAGGCCGCCATACGGCCGAGTTTAGGCATCTTCGTCAAATCGTCTCCTCCCGATTTGCATGATCCGAGGGGCCTTGGCCCTTATTCGACTGCGATCTTCTTCTCTGTCTCGTAGACGCTGCCGTCATCGTCCACCCAGGTGAACTTGAACGTGCCGGCCTCGTTCACCTTCGCGTTGAATTCAACGTAAGGGTTCGCGGAGACCGCCGGATCCATGTCGCAGCTGAAAACGACCTGACCGTTGAACTCGCAGGTGAACTTGTTGATGATCTGCCGCGGGATGAGTTCGCCCGTCTTCTTGTCCTTGCGCTGGCCGGACTCCATCGGGTGGCTGATCAGCGTCTTGATGGTGATGACTTCACCCTGGGCGGCCTTCTTGGGCACCTTCACGCGGGGTTTTGCACTTGCCATTTTGGTGTTCCTCTAGATCCTGATCCGTTCGCTCAGCCGCCGCAGCCGCCGATGGTGACCTTGACTTCCTTGCGGTCGATGAAGGTTGAGCCGTCGTTCATCTTCGCGACCGCGATCACGTTCTGTGTCTTGGCCAGGCGGATACGGGTCTTGGCTTCGGCGACGCCGCTCATGGCGGTGAAGTGGAAGGTGGCAACGGCCGGGTTGGGGTTGCCGTCCGCCAGGATCAGAACGGATTCGACGTAGTTGTCCGCGGTCATCGGGCTGTCCACGGCAACGCCGACCGGAACCGTGTTGCCGTTTTCGGCAATTTCCGGCGTGTCGAGGGAAACGGTGCCCTCGGTGGGCGTCGCTCCGCCCGTGAAGGCCTTGATGGCGGCTTCGGTTTCGTCCGCCGCTGCGAAGGAAACCTGCGGGTTGATGGCCAGAACGGCCGCGGCGCCTGCCGTCAGTCCGAACAGTTGGCGTCGGGTGATTGTCATCTCTTGCTCCTTGAGTCCCGAGATCAGTTTTCTTTCAGCGTCAGAAGGTAGGCGACAACGTCTTCCACCTCCTGAGCGGTCAGGATGGTTTTTCCGGCGAATTTTTCTGCAACGCGGATACCCACGTTCAGCGTGTAAAAGCCGGGCATGATTGTCTGTTCTCCGAAGACTTCCTTGCTGTTCACAACGATTGCGCGCAGCTGGGCTTCGTCGTAGCGGTCGGCGACGCCGTCAAGTGACGGGCCGACTTCACCGTGGAACAATTGTTCCTTGAGATCGGCGTTGGCGTGGCAGGCAAGACAGTTGCCTTTTTTCCGGCCGGCGAAGGCTTCAAGGCCGGCGCCAGGATCGCCTGCCTGTCCGGTCAGGGATTGCGCCAGTTCCATGTCCACGATCGGAACGCTGTCCGGGGCGACCACTTCCGCGGTTGCCGCGGTTGCGGTCATGACAGCCAATCCGGCCAGGACGGCCGTCAGGCTTGATGATTTCGCGCCCTTTCTCATTGCGTCGGCTTTCCTCCTCAATGCGGAACCCGGCTCTCTTCCGGTGTCCCAGTAGCCGGCAGGTCCGAGGTTCGGCCCGCCTGTTCTCCTCACATTAAAACATATGATTTTTTGCATGTGTGATGCAATAGGCTTTTTTCACAAGTCCGAAACTTTCCGTTTTCGGCGAAAAACCTAGTCCGCGCCAATCCGGCCCTCAGCCCGTAACTCGTTGATAATGCGCGCATGATACTTCTGGAAATGTTCCTCGCCTTCGTAACCTTTTTCCCGGACCCAGCGGAACATGTTCAAAAAAGTCCACTTGCCGAAGGCGCCAGGCATGGTGGCCACGGCGGCGTCGGACACCGTTCCGCTACCGGAGTAGGATTCGGGCAGGAAGACGATGGTCGGCGTGAACACATAGCCCCATTTGCGGGCTGCTGTCTTTTCGGTCAGCTCCTCGCCGTCAAGGTCGATAACCTCCTCGTCGCCGAACATGTTGTATTGCACGACCATGAAGTTCTCCTTGATGTACTCGGACACTTCCGGGTCGGAAAGGAGCTTTTCGTGCATCGCGCGGCAATAGATGCAACCGCGCTGTTCGAAGATGATCACAAGCCGTTTGCCTTCATCGGCCGCGGTTTGAATGTCCTCGGCGATGTCGCGAAAGGTCACCGTGAACCATGGCTGTTTGTGAAGGCCGTCTTCGCCAAGCGTTGCTGCCTGGGCCGCCGAGAGAGTGAGCGTCAGGAAACCCAGGGCGACAAGAGTGTTTTTCAGGAAATGCATGAATTGATCCTCCGGGGACGGTCAGCCGACCTGCGAAAAAACGGGAAAGGTTTCGAGAAGCCAGAGGGCGATGGCCGACATCTGTCCGGTGATGAACAGGACACCCGTCAGCACCAGGAAGCCGCCCATCACCTTTTCCACCGTCCCCATGTGTTTGCGGAACCGGCCGGCAAAGCGTAGAAAACGGCTGGCGAAGGCGGCGGCAAGAATGAAGGGCACGCCGATGCCGAGCGCGTAGGCGGTCAACAGGCCCGCACCATGCCAGGCCGTGTCCGAAGACCCGGCGACGAACAGGATGGCGGCGAGCACCGGACCAACGCAAGGCGTCCAGCCGAAGGCGAAGGCCAGTCCCATGAGAAAGGCCCCGGCCAGGCCAGCCGGCTTGCTGTCGACATGAAGACGGGCCTCCCTGAAGAGCAGGCCGATCCTGAAGATGCCCAGGAAATGCAGCCCCATGACGATGATGATGGCTCCGGCGACATAGGAGAGAATATCGTAGAACCGGGCTATCGACTGGCCGATGATGCTGGCGGTCGCGCCCAGCGCGACGAAGACGACGGAAAACCCGAGGACAAAGGCGATGGCTGCGAAAATGACCCGCCTGCCGGTCTCGGCCGTTGCTGCCTCGCCCTTCAGTTCGTCCACGCTGACGCCGGCCAGGTAGCACAGGTAAGGCGGTACGATCGGCAGCACGCAAGGTGACACGAAAGACAGAAGTCCGGCCAAAAGCGCCGCACCTATCGAAACATCGAGCATTCAACTCCTCCCGTTAAACGCGAGTCCTCTTTTGCTTTTACATATTCAAAAATTTATATATATTGCAATCAAAGAATTCGGGAGAATGCAAATGGCCGGTGTACACCGCCTCGGTTCCTTCGCCGCTGTCCTGATGGCGACCCTCGTTTGGGCGGCGCCGTCCCTGTCGGCTGAGCTGATCATGCTGGAACAACCCGGGTGCGTCTGGTGCAAGCGCTGGAACGAGGAAATCGGCGTGGTCTATCCAAAGACCGCGGAAGGCCGGATTGCGCCCCTGCGCAGGATCGATATCTCCGGTCCCTGGCCTGACGATCTGTCGGATGTCGCAAGGGAGCGGCTGACGCCGACTTTCGTTCTGGTGGAGGACGGCGTGGAAGTCGGCCGGTTGCGCGGATATCCCGGTGAGCATTTCTTTTGGCCGCTTCTGTCGGACATGCTGGAGAAGCTGCCCGGCAAAGGAAGTTGATCCCGAGGGTGACTTCGGGCATGTATTCGGAATTGGGTATTGTTGCGCTACGTAAGGCGCAATGTGAGCGAGAACGGGTCAGTCATGAACCTGCCGGCTTTTGACAAGGCGATGGACAAGCAAGACCTTGACCTGCTGATGGAGCAGGCGAGGAAAGCCAGCGACCTCTTGAAGGCGCTGTCCCATGAAGTGCGTCTCGTGATCCTTTGTCTCCTGTCGGAAGGCGAAAAGTCCGTCTCCGAACTGGAAGAGATCCTGACAATGCCCCAGGCCGCAGTGTCCCAGCAGCTGGCCAGATTGCGCCTGGAGGGACTGGTGCAGTCCCGCCGCGACGGCCGCATGATCTACTACAGCCTGATGAACGACGAGGTCAGCTCGATCATTTCGAGCCTTTACGGACTTTTCTGCAAGGAAGTCCGTTCCGGTGACAACTAGAGACCGTCTCCCGCTTCGCGTCGCAGCATGAAGCGTGTTTGCCGGTTGGACATCCGGCTGCTACCGTTTTGAGAAATCGCCGCAGAGCGATCGGGGAAACGCTTGAGAACGCCCGTCAGGAGCGTAGGGGAAGGTAAAATGTTTGATCTGGATCCGGTGATGCTGGCACCGTTCCTGGGCGTCCTCGGAGGATGTGTCCTCGGGTATGTCGCACGGATGACCCATTTCTGTACGCTGGCTTCGCTGGAACGCCATTGGTACGCTGGCGACAGCAACCGTTTGCGCGTGTGGGTGCTTGCGTCTGTCACCGCCCTTGTCGGTACCCAGGTGCTGGTGGCGTTAGACCTTGCAGATCCTGGAGCTTCCTTTTACTTGTCACCGGCCTTTCCCTGGACCGGGGCCATTCTCGGTGGGTTCATGTTCGGGGTTGGCATGGCGCTTGTCGGCACGTGCGGTTTCGGGGCGGTCCTGCGCCTCGGCGGCGGCAGTTTGAGGGCGCTGGTGGTGCTGACCGTCATCGGTCTGTCCGCGCTCGCCGCCCAGCGAGGCATTGTCGGCAGTCTGCGTGTGCCCCTGGTCGACAATATGGCCGTCTATTTTACCGAAACCGGTAGCCAGTCCATCGGAGACATCCTGTCCGAACTGACGGGTGTCAGGCTTCAGGAAGCCGTGGCGGTGATGATTGCCGTGGCCGGCCTCGCCTGGATTTTCAAATCGCCCACATTCCGGCGGCAATTTTCCAAGATCGGGTCGGCCATCGTGATCGGCGCCGTCATTCCCTTCGGCTGGTGGGCCACCACCTTCGCGGCCGAAAAGGCGTTCAGTCCGGTCCAGATCGAGGCGGGCTCCTTTGTCGTGCCCGTGGGCGACACCATCATGAAGCTGATCACCTATACCGGAACCTGGCCCGACTATGGCGTCGGGCTCGTCGTAGGCACTCTTGCCGGTGCGGTGGTCGCGGCCCTGGTCCGGCGGGACATCCGCTGGGAAGCCTGTGACGATGCCCGTGAACTGGGCCGTCACCTCCTGGGCGGAACCCTGATGGGGGTCGGTGGCGTCTTTGCCATGGGCTGTACCATCGGGCAGGGCATTACCGCCTTTTCGGCGATGGCCATTTCCGCACCGGTCGTCATGCTGTCGATGGCCGTGGGAGCCAGGGTAGGGCTGGCATGGTTGATCGAAGGTTCGGTTCTGGCTCCCTTCCGCCGTCACGGCGACGCACAAGAGAACGCCGCCGAGTAGAGTTCAGGACGCGGTAAAGCGGTATCCCGATGCCGTTTTTTCGATCCGGCCGCTGGCCGGATGGGGAAAGTGGTATCCGATGACCCGCGAGCGGTCTGCCGCCAGTCTGTCCAGAAGCATCTTGCGCGTGGCGATCCCGAGGTTTTGATCCTGGTCGGATCCGGACGGCCAGTCAGGTTTCTCCACGGAAATCACCGAGTAGGCGATGGCGTCCCCGACGACAAGAACACTCTCCGAGCCGGCGTGGATCGCGTAGGACATATGGCCCGGCGTGTGGCCGGGCGTTCCGACGGCTTCGACACCCGGGAGCACTTCCTGTCCCGGCTTGATCATGGTCACACGGTCCTCGATAACCTCGAACCGTGACTGGGCACCGACCACGAAGCTCTTGCGTTCTTCCGGTGTCCTGGCGAGCGTATCGTCCGCGCGCCAGTAGTCCCACTCCGCCTGAGGTACGAGAATATTGGCTTCCGGGAACAGCGGATCGTCAAAATCGTCGAGAATGCCCCACAGGTGGTCGGGGTGGGCGTGCGTGAGAACGACGTCGGTGATGTCGCCGACGTCCACCCCGGCTTCCTCAAGCTGAGCCGGCAGCCGCCCGGCACTCGACTGGAAATTGCTGCCCGATCCGGCATCGAAAAGGACCACCCGGTCGCCTGTCCGCAACAGCGTCACGTTGCAGTCCGGTGTCAGGACATCCGTCGCCATGCCGTGGGGGGAGAGCAGGGCGGCGATGTCTTCCTCGCTCTGATCCGGCACGATGAAATTCATCGGCAGCGTCAGGTGCCCGTCCGAAAACACGGTGATCTCGTGATCTCCAAGGGAAAGGCTCGCCTGCGCCAGGGCAGGGCGCAAGGACGCGGCCAGACCCGTGCCTGTCAGGGCCAGTCCGCCCAGCAGCACGTTGCGCCTCGACAATTCAAAAGATCCGGGTTTCCGCATTTTCGACTCCACATATTCAAACTTTTGAATTTATCTATGTTTCCTTGAGAAAGGTCAATGTGCAATGCAGCCGATGGCGCAAATCTGAGGACGAGACGGCGGTCGGCCGCACGAATGGCAGGAGACTGAAATGGATTTGACGTTTTTGCTCGACCGGGTTCCGGAAGCCTGGCTCCTGACGTTCGGGGGGCTGACGGTCGGCGTGCTGTTCGGTGCCTTTGCGCAGCAAAGCCGGTTTTGCCTGCGCGCTGCTGCGCTGGAGTTTTCGCGCGGGGCGCGGGCAGACCGCCTGCCTGTGTGGCTGTTGACCTTCTCCTCCGCCCTCATAGGAACGCAGCTCCTTGTCCACTTCGGGGAAGTCCAGGCCAACGAGGCCCGTCAGCTGGCTTCGCCGCAAAGTCTGTCGGGGGCGCTTATCGGCGGGGTGATGTTCGGCTCAGGCATGGTTCTGGCACGCGGATGCGCCAGCCGGTTGCTGGTCCTGTCCGCGACCGGCAACCTCAGGGCCCTGCTTTCCGGCCTGGTTTTCGCCGTCGTTGCCCAGGCCAGCCTGCGCGGTCTTCTGAAACCGCTGAGGGAATGGCTCGCGGGACTTTGGACCACGGTCGATCTCGGCGGCAATGACCTGACCGCCCATCTGGGCCTGACACCCGGCATTGTGTTCGCCTTTGGTGTGTTCTGGCTTCTGTCCGGTCTGGTCTTTGCCTGGCGGGGCCGCAAGTCGTTCTGGCAGCTGGCGACGGCCTGCGCGGCGGGGCTGGCAATCCCGCTCGCCTGGTGGTTCACCTCCGCGATGGCCCGGCAGGCCTTCGAGCCGGTGCAAGTGGAGGGGGTGACCTTTACTGGCCCGTCTGCGGACACCCTGATGCTGGTTCTTTCGCCTCCCGGAACTTTTCTCGATTTTGACATCGGACTGGTGCCCGGCGTTTTTCTCGGCTCGTTTCTGGCCGCCTTCCTTACACGCGAACTGGCCTTGCAGGGCTTTGAGGGCGGCCGCTCCATGGCCCGTTACCTGGTCGGGGCAACGCTCATGGGGTTCGGCGGAATGCTGGCGGGCGGCTGTGCAGTCGGGGCGGGCATAACAGGGGCCTCGATCTTTGCCCTGACCGCCTGGATCGCCTTGACCGGAATCTGGTTGTCCGCCGCCCTGACGGACCGGTTGCTTGAAAGCTTCGGCGCGCCGCAGGACGCAGCCGCCATACAGAATCCATGAGGTTCGAAAATGTCCGTTATCCGGCGGCCGGAAGGGAAAGGAAAAATCCGGTGCCTCTTGAACGTTCGGATCGGCAAGTGAGGGTGAGTCCGTTTTCCCTGGCAAGATCGAAGCAGACGGCAAGGCCGAGGCCGTGCCCTTCGGATGTTTCGCCCTTGACGTAGGCCTCTGAAAACGACCGGATCTCGTTTTCGTCCATGCCCTTGCCGGTGTCGAGAACACAGAGATCGATCCGCTCGCCCCGATTGCGCACGCCGATCAGGACCTTGCCGCGTTCGGTATAATTTACCGCGTTCGCCACAAGATTGCTGAGAATGCGCAGGACGACGACCGGCGCGACGTCGATCTTCCGGCTGGAGCTGATCCGGCGCAGTTCGAGCCCCTTGGAGACGGCTTCCTCGCCGAACATGCGCTGGACCGTGTCGAGCACCAGCGAGACATCATAGATTTCCGGTCTTCCGGAGGCAGCCGGATCCGGCGTGTCGCTTCCGCCGTCCTCCGTTTCGCCGGCAGGCTTCTCCAGATAACTGGCGGAGAGCGCCTCCATGTAGTCGAAGGCTTCCGTCAGACGCTGCCGGACGTCCGGGGTCAGCTCACCCGCCAGGTTTTCGAAGCTGAGCCGCAGGGACGCAATCGGCTGCTTGAGGTCGTGGGAAGCGGTGGCGAGCTGGCGCTGGCGCAGACGGGCCAGTTCCTGCGCGCGTGTATAATTGCGTTCGGCGACCAACAGGTCGCGGCTGCTTTTTGCCTCCGCTTCCAGGGCCGCCATCTGGGCACGCACGGCGTCGGCATGTTTGCGGCGCAGGTTGATGATATGTGCAGTCAGGCTCGTCATGGTCGCGATCAGGAGCACGGAGAACAAGCCCTTGACGGCGGTTGCGACCGGCAGGACCTCCGCGCGGATGCCCAGAACCACGGCAGCAATCAGCAAGAGAATGAAGACCGCGCCGAGCGCGGAGATCAGCAGACCCGCCAGATGAATTGCGCCCTCGTGTGCCCGCCAGCTTCTGCTGGCCAGGAAAACCGCGGCGAACATCAGCGCTACCAGTCCGTATCCGAAAAGCGCTGCATAGGTTCCGGGAGAATAGAGCGAGACCAGAAAACCGGCGGCGGACAGGAGCGCGAGAGATGTCAGGGCGCGCGAGAGCGGCGAGCCCCGGGCGGAGCCTGCCAGCGAACGGCCGGCAATGACGAACCCCGTTCCTGACAGCGCAAACAGCAGGAAGAAACCGACCGGAGACTGGAATTCAGGCCTGTCGGGGAAGAAGAACCGGAACCAGAGACCATCGATATAGGCGATGAAGGCGAGGCCGACACTGAACTGGACGGCAAAGAGAAGCCCGATCCAGTTCTTCATGGCCAGGTGAAAACCGAAAAAGAAGATCAGGCAGGAAATGGTGAAGGCGTAGAAGGCCGTGTGGGTGATGCCGGAGGCAAAAGCGGAGGCTTCCAGCTCGGCCGGCGTTTCGAGCGCCATCTTGAAGGACTGGAACGGTCCGAACTTGAAATTCACCAGAACCGTGACCTTCTCCTGCGGGGCTACCGTGAAGACCGGTGTCCTCAGCCGTGTGACCGAATGATCCTGCGGCTCGAAGGGCTCGAATATCGAGTAGTTGATCAGGTTTTCCGTAAAGCCGCTTTGCCGGATGACATAGGCATCGAGCTCGCTCACCAGCGGAAGGTCGACGGTAAGTACAAGGGGATCGGGCGCGCGGCCGTCATCCAGCGTTGCGTTGAAGATCTCTACCGCCGCCCAGGCCTCCGGTGCATAGTTCCAGTCCAGCATCGAGGCTTTCAGGGAGCGGGAGAAACCGCCCGCCAGGTAGCGTTTCAGGACATCGCCGAGGGAGGCGGAAGGATCGCTGAGATAGACCAGATGGGGCTTCAGGTCGGAGACGCCCCGGCCCGGCTGCAGGTTCACGGTCTCCGCCCGGACAAGGCCGGTGAGTGCAAGACAGAAGAGGAGGGGGAGCCACAGGTGCGGAATTCTGGTCATTTCCTCAAAGGCATGTCAGATTTGCCGGGACTGCATCTGCCGGATGGTGAGCCGTGAACGAACAAAGATACAATGCAATTATTGCAGACGATCACGCAATTGTCCGGTCGGGTCTGAAGGACGCTCTTCAAAAACCCGGGCTGATAGAGCCGGAAGGCATCAAGGTGGTGGCCGAGGCGGCGGACGGGCTCAGTGCCATCGCCGAGACCCGCAAGCACCGGCCGGACCTCCTGCTGCTCGATGTCTCCATGCCGCTTGCGGGCGGTGTCGAGGTTCTGGTGGAGGCGAGGCGCTGGTCGAAGGAGACGCGGGTTGTCGTGCTGACGGGCATCTCCGCGGTCGGGCTTATTTCCGATCTGCTGGAGGCCGGGGTCGATGGTCTCTTCTCCAAGGCCTCGGACAATGCCGAGTTTTACGAAAAACTGCCGGGCATCCTGCGTGGCCAGAGGCATATTTCGGGTTATTTCCTGAAGATCCTCGAAGAAACACCGAGACCTCCTGTTTTGACGGACAGGGAACGGCAGACACTCAACATGATCCTGGCAGGCCGCTCCAACAAGGAAATCGCCGAGGGCCTCGGGATCAGCGTCAAGACAGTCGACAAGCACCGCACCAGCCTGATGCAGAAGCTCAATGTGCATTCGGTGCCTCAGCTGATGGCCCGGGCACTCAAGGAAGGCATGATCGATCCCTCAAGGGAGTTGTGATCGCGGTTTCCAAATGGGGGATCGGCCCCATGCCCGGACTTGCGGAAACATGCGTCAATGGCAGCAAGCTTCACACCTGGGAGAACTGCCATGCGAACCTTTTTGGAATTCAGCCGGAACTGCCTGACCGGCTTCACGCTTGGGACGATTGCCGCAGTCGGCCTGAGCAGTGCCCATGAGACCTCTGCCGGCGACGGTTTTCGAAACATACGGGTTGCACCCGGGCTTGCGGGTTCCACCGATTTTATCGAGGTCCTGCTGCCCTTCCTCCGCAACCATCCGGAAACGGATGAAGGAAACGCGGAACTCGACCTGAAGATACGAAAGGATGGAAACGGCTACCGCGTCGATCTCAGGAAAACCGGCTATCTCGACGATAGCGTCCGTGGCGAGGTGTACCGGGGAACCGTCATCCGTACCAGCGAAGGGACGTGGCAATTGCTAGCCATGGAGGTGAAGCCGCTTTGTTCGCGTGGCGAGAACGTCGGCGGCGTCTGCACGGTGCGCAAGCCGCCGCCGGCCATGTTCCTGACGCCGGAAGCCGCGCCGAAGGTTGAATGATACGTTCCGGTCCAGCCCTCCACAGGCGGTGGTCCGTCCCCCGGGACCGGTTTGCGGGCAATGATGCAGCCGGTATCTTGATCCGGCCGATTGAGCAGCCGTATGGTTCGGCCAGGCGCTCGCACAAGGCCGGTGATCCGGCCGAACACGGAGACAGTTGAACAGCCGATGCCCAGCCCTCAAGCGAAATACCGTCTCGGAGCGCTTTGCCTTCTTATGGGAGGTCTGCTTCCGGCTTGGGGTGTGTCCTCTACCTTGGCGGCCGACAAACCGGCGCCGACATTTCTGGAAAGCGGCAGCAACGACCTCATCCGCTTCCAGAGAGGCGAGGTGCCGGCGGCAAACGCCGGAGCGGAAGAAACCGAAGCAGTGGCCGCACCGCCAGCCGCCGACAAGCTGCTGGAAGACCGGGCGGAAGCGGACACCGCCGAAGATAAGAAACAGGAGAAACGGCGCAGTCCGCTTAATTCCCTTGGACGGCTCCTTTTCAAGCCGGCGCCGCAGGATGATGCGTCAGAGCCGATGGAAAGCTTCGCCTCGGAACCAGCACCGGCCCCGGCACCGGTCCCACAGGCTGAAACATCGGGGCTCTCGACCAAGGCTCCCGCCAACGAGGGGTTTTCCGATCTTGAGGTCGCGCCCGCGGCGAGGGTCGCCGTGCCGCGGCCCCCGCAAGCGCTTTCGGTACCGAAGGTTTCCTCCCCGGCGTCCCTCGACAAGGACATAGATGCCCGTCTGGTGACGGTGTGCCTGACAAATCCTCAGGAAGCGAGCGGCGCCAAGGCCTTCGACATCCGCCGTGTGGGACCGCCGCGCTATGTGGCCGATGTCGGAGCCACCGCCTGCGCCCGCTTCGAGCCGACCAGGCACACGCTTTATCTCTGGAAGACCGACGGCAGGGGAGATCTTTCCCTCATCCTCTCAAGCCGGCTCGACCTCAACGATGCCGACGGCACGCAGGTGTCCGTCGACTGGCTCAGGGATCGGTAGGAGTTCCGGATTTTCGGCAGTCGGACACAAAAAACTCCGGGGTCCACCAAACTTCCCCTCATCCCGAGGAGGGGTCCGTATTACTTGATGCTGAACAGCCCTGTTAAACAGACCAAAACACCGGCAGATCAGAGACCTGCCGGTGCCTCTCAGGGCTCTGTCTGGTCAGCGCTGGGCGACCTGGGCGAGGCGGAGGAGCGTGAGGAATTCGGCGCGATAGCCGAGGCTGTCGGCGCCCATGTTGCCGCGGGCAAGATTTTCGGCTGCCGCGAAATCCCAGTCACCAAGATAGTCGCTGCCTTTCAGCAATTGGCCGAAGGACGCGACGGCGGCGGCAAAGCGGGTTTCAGTGATCGGAATGCCGCGCGTATCCGCGTTGACCGGCGTTTCGATCAGCTTGCTTTTTGTCTCCCCCGGGGTCTTGTAGCGCAGCTTCACGAAGGCCAGCTCGCCGGAATACTGACCCCGGACCGGGTTGACCTCCTCGAACCGCTTGTCGTAGCGCAGGTCCGAGAATTTCTCCGCCGGTGACCCGACAGGCGTGATCTCGTAAAGCGCGGTGACATTGTGGCCCGCACCGATGTCGCCGGCATCCACCTTGTCGTTCTTGAAGTCCTCGTTTCTAAGCGCGCGGGTCTCGTAACCGATCAGGCGGTATTCGGAGACAGTGTTCGGATTGAATTCCACCTGGATCTTCACGTCCTGGGCGATCATCGAGATCGAGCTGACCACCTGGTCCACCAGCACCTTGCGGGCTTCCGACAGGGTGTCGATGTAGGCGGCGACGCCCTGGCCGTTCTGCGCGAGGGCCTGCATGAGTTCGTCGTTGTAGTTGCCCCGGCCGAATCCAAGGACGGAGAGCGCGGTGCCTTTCTTGCGCTGTTCCTCAACATAGCGCTTGAGGCTGTCGGTGTCGGCCAGGCCCACATTGAAATCCCCGTCGGTCGCCAAAATGATGCGGGTCTGTTCGCCGTCGCCGGTCATCTTGTCCGCCAGCGCGTAGGCTCCCTTGAGGCCTGCGTGACCTGCCGTCGAGCCGCCCGAGGTGAGGTTGTTGATCTTGTCGAGGATCAGCGCCTTGTCGGCGACTTTCGTCGGCTCCAGCAGCGTTCCGGAACTGCCGGCGTAGGTGACGATGGCAACTTCGTCCTCGTCTCGCAGCGAGGAGAGCAGCAGACGGAAGGACTGCTGAAGTAGCGGCAGCTTGTTCGCATCCGCCATGGAGCCGGAAGTATCGATCAGGAACACCAGGTTCTGCGGCGGCAATTCGGCGAGCGGTACCTTGTAGCCCTGGATGCCGACCTGCATCAGTTTCGTATGCTTGTTCCAGGGGGTTTCGACAACGGAGACATGCGTTGCAAACGGCGTCTCCTTCGTCTCCGGAACCGCATAGTCATAGTCGAAGTAGTTGATCATCTCCTCGACGCGGACTGCATCCGGCTTGGGCAGCCGCCCGCCGGTGAGCGTGCTGCGCACATAGGAATAGGACGCCGTGTCGACATCGATCGAGAAAGTTGAGACCGGTTCCGCGCTCGTGCGTTTCAGCGGATTGGCTTCAAAGGACGCGAATTTTTCCCGGTCCGGCTCCTGAAGCACCGGTGCCGACAGTTCTTCCGCCTTCTGCAGGCGTACCACGCCCTGGGGAGCGGCGCCGGAGTGCAATGACATAAGGCCTCCGGTGGCCTGATCGTTCAGGCTCTTCTGTTCGCCTGCCGCAACCCTTTGCTTTGCCGGAGCCGGTGCCGGGACCTCGGCAATGAAGGTTTCCGATTCAATCAACGCGTCGGTTTCGACCGGGGCCGAAACCGTTTTGTCATTCGAGACCCGGCGTTCGGGGGGGGAGGCAACGGTCTTGCCGTCATCTGGAGCGGGCACCCGGCCGCTTGTCGTGGCGCCGTCGAACGTGCGGGCAAGCTGCTGCCAGTCGACCGTTTGGGAGGCCACTGCGACAAAGGCGATCGTCACGATCGAGGCGGAGCTGATCAGGACGGCTTTGGGGAGATGTTTGCTGAGCATGGGACAAGTCCTTCTGTTCGCCCGAAGCCATTGCTTCGGGGCGTTTGTCAGCGGAAGTTTTGGAAATTGTCTTTCTGGTGAAGGCGAATGCCGCCCCGGCGAGCGGTGCGGCATTTCGGGCTATGATCCGGATTAGCGGAAGACGATACGGTAGCTTGCACCGCGCCGGCACAGGGAGGTGTTGCTGTCCGCGTACCAGTACTTGGAATGATCCCAGCGGCCGTTGGACTTCAGTTTGCGGAACTGGACGCGGACATAGGTATTGGCATTGTTGACGCCTTCCAGATTGCGCTTCACGCTGTAGCTGCCGCCATTGGGAATGACGCGGTTGCTGATGTTTTCCGAACGCCAGCGGTTGGAGCCGAGGTCACGGTAATCCAGATCGAACAACTGGATCGGCTGGCCGGTGTTGTTCTTCACCGTGATGTTGACCTTCTTGCAGATGTCGAAGCCTGCGGAGGCCGGGGCGACGGCGGCGAGCGAGGCGACCCCTGCAACAGCAAGGATGGCGGCGGCGGTTGCGGATTTGGAAATAAGTCTCACGGTTCTGGTCCTTTCAGTTTCTGCTTTCGAGCGGGGCATCGATTTCTCGATGTAAAGAAAGGTGGCAGACCGGACGCGTGGACTGTATGGGGTCGATACCCCATTCGCACCCGGCGGTGTGAAAAGGACCGGACGCAAGAAAGGCCGCGCTGGCGGCGCGGCCCTTTCTTGATGCCGGGTTTGAGCCCGGACGTCGGTTGCCGGCGAACTACCGGCTCGGGTACGGGTTGCCGTCGTCACCATTCCAGTCGCCCTTGGGAGCAAGTGACAGCAACGGGCGCCGGGCTTTGGCGCGCAAGGCTTTCCGGTTGTCTATTTGCTGCTGGTCGAGCGAAACCGGATCTTCTCCGGTCCAGGTGCCCGAGGCTTCAAGAAGCAGCAGCTTGTGGTTGGCCGCGGCACGCAGGGCCTTGGCATTGAACTCGGCCATCTGGGCCGGGGTCAGGGTGTTGTTGCCGTTAAGGTCGCCGGAACCCGGCGGCAGGTGAGTGGCGTTTTCCGCGCTTGCGGCGCCTGAAAAAGCGCCGGATAGCATCGCGGCGGTCATCAGGGCGGAAAGCAATTTCCCGGTCTTGTTCATGATGTTCTCCTTCAGTCTGGGCGCGCGCTTGTCAGCCGTCACCGGTTGATGCGCGGCACGTGGTCTACAAGGGGAAATACGCCGTTTGGAGAGTTTGGTTCCATCGCGGCGAGTAAAAAAAAGTGCACGAAAAAATGAAGGGCAGTCCCGGGTGAATTTATCCTTCGGAAAATTTATCCGAGGGAAAGTTTTCGTGTTTCATTGTGTTTGTTCATTCATGAATTCTCAAATTCTCAGGAGGGTTTTTCCGAAGAACTCGCAAACCGGAACAGCAATTCTTACCTGCGGGTCAGGGTGTTGGAAAGGAACGCGCCATGACCTGCCGAGCCGATGACTTCCTGACCGGATTGCAAGCGGAAATTCCGAGTTTGAAGCGATATGCAAGGGGCCTTGCGGGAACGCGGGAGGCCGGAGACGACCTTGTGCAAACCGCGCTGGAAAGGGCGCTGCGCCACCGGGACGGGTTCCGGACCGGTGCCGGGATGCGTCATTGGTTGAGGGCCATTGTCCGCAACGCGTTTCTGGATGAGTACCGCAAGCGCCTCCGGCAAGGGTGGCATGTGCCTGTCCAGGACCACTACCGGGAAACCCATCTGGCCGCGCCACAGGAGTTTCATGCCGAATTGGAGGACGTCACAAGGCGGATCGAAAGTTTGCGGCCGGTGGAACGTACGGTCCTGCACTTGCGGGCTTACGAAGGACTGAGCCATGACCAGATCGCCCATCGCACGGGGGTTGCCGTCGGCACCGTCAAGAGCCGCCTTTACCGGGCGCGGCGGGCTCTCGAAGAATGCGGGTGATCCAGGATGTTTCCTTCACGGCCTGCCGTTCGCGTCAAAGCTCATGATTTTATGCATCAACCGGCAGGCGACGTGTGCTTTCCCTTGGAATCACTTCAAAGCCCAGGTCGACCATTTCCTCTTCCGGCTCGTTGCCCGACAGGGCTCCCAGCATCATCTGCATGGCCTGCCGGCCCATTTCCAGACGGTAGGTCCTGACACTGGTGATGGACGGATTGGCAGCGGCCATCATTTCAAGATCGTTGAAACCGCAAAGCCCGATGTCCTGCGGGATGTTCAGGCCCCGCCGCTGGCATTCGAACATGGCGCCCAGCGCCAGGTCGTCGTTGTTGCACAGGATGGAGTCCGTATCGGGTGCCTTGGAAAGAAGATCCGCGACCAGTTCGCCGCCGAGCGTGACCGTGGAGGGGCGAGGGGTGGTGACGATGCGCGCGGGGTCGAAGACGCCGGCCTCCCGGGCTGCGTCCTGAAAGCCCTGCAGGCGGCGCTGGCTTCGGGGGTCGAGCCGGGCCGCGATATAGCCCGGCCGCCGGTAACCGGCTTCCAGCAGATGTCTCGTGGCGGCCCTTGAAGCGTCCGAATGCGAGAACCCTATCATCAGATCATAAGGATCGGGACCGCACTCCATGATCTGCACGATCCTGCAATTGGCGGCTTTCAGAAGGTTCGCGGTCGTTTCCGACTGGTCGAGACCGGAGATGATCAGGCCCGATGGCTTCTGGCTCAGGAACGTGCGCACCAAACGCTCCTCTTCTATCGGGGAATAGCGCGAGTTACCGAGCTGAACCTGCCATTTGGAACCTTCCGCCTGCTCGTAAATTCCGCGCATGACATCCGAAAAGACGTTGTTGGTCACCGAGGGCACGATCACGCCAATGACGTTGGTACGGCCTGCCGCCAGGGCGCTCGCGGCCGGATCGGGCACGTATCCAAGCCTGTCGACCACATCCCGAATCTTGGCCAGCGTCTTGGCCGATACCTTGTCGGGGTCGCGCAATGCCCGTGAAACAGTCATAGCGCTAACACCGGCAATGCGGGCAACATCTGCAATTGTCGGTCTCAATTTATGTAGCCTTTACAAGATGTTTAGCCGAAACCTGTCACTTCTGCCGATGGTAACTCATAGAAAACTGTTTGACAAATGTTAGCGCTACCATATACCTTTGCAGCAACAAGAGCGAAACCGGGAAATGGCATGAAGGTGCGAAAGGCTGAAATCGGCACAAACGCGGCGGTGGTCGTGATGGGAGTTTGCGGTGTCGGCAAAAGCCTGCTCGCCGGAAGGTTGTCGCAGGCGCTCGGTGTGGGAATGGTCGAGGCGGACGATTTCCATAACGAAGAGAGCAAGCGGAAGATGCTTGCAGGCGTTGCCTTGACCGAAGCTGACAGAATGCCCTGGCTGGATGCGGTTGCAGCCGCTGCCCTTCGCCGGATCTCAACGACAGGTATCGCCGTTGTTGCCTGCTCGGCGCTGCGCCGGGTGTACCGGGAAAGGTTGAACAAGGCCTTGCCGGGTTGCGTCTTCATTCACCTGACCGGGCCGGAGGCCCTGATCGAGGACAGGCTGAACAACCGGAAGGGGCACTTCGTCGGAAAAGCGTTGCTAGGGAGCCAGCTTGAGACGCTGGAGCCCCTGGAGGAAACGGAGCCCGGCTTCACGCTTGATATTTCTTTGCCCATCGACACTCTCGTTGCTGAGGCGATGGACCATTTGCGGCAGTTTGGTCTGTCCGCGGAAACCGCCGTTGGAAAAAGAAACGGCACAACCACCTGAATGGGAGGAACTCATGTTGAAAATGTTGACCAAAACCGCTCTGGCGGCCGTTGCGGCCGGTGCGCTGATGGCTTCCGCGAGCGCAGCGGACTATTCCTTGCGCTTCCAGTCGTCGGACCCGGCAGGTAATCCCAACTTCGAGCTGCAGCAGGGCTGGGCGGAAAGCGTCAAGGAAAAGACCGGTGGACGGGTCGAGATCGAATTGCTGCCGGTCGAATCCATTGTGGCGCACAATGAAACGCAGGACGCGATTGCCGGTGGCATTCTGGACGGTCACATCACCGACACGTCGTATTTCTCGGGCAAGGATCCGGCCTTCGGCCTGATCGCCAACCCGGTCGGGGCGTGGTCTTCCCCGGACCAGATGTTCGAGTTCATGGCCAATGGCGGCGGCAAGGAACTGATGAACGAACTGGTGGAGCCTTACGGGCTGCATTTCATCGGTGCCACTACGCCGGGCCTGGAGGCTTTCGTCTCCAAGGTGGAGCTTAACGGCGTCGACGACCTGAAAGGTTTGAAAATGCGGGCGCCGGAAGGTCTCGTGCAGCAGGTGTTCGCAGCCGCCGGTGCGGCTCCGGTCAACCTGCCGGGGTCCGAGGTCTTCACCGCTCTCGACAAGGGCGTGATCGACGCGGCCGACTACACGGTCTTCTCGACAAACCAGGCCCAGGGCATGCACGACGTTGCGAAGTTCCCTGTCTATCCGGGCTTCCACTCCATGCCGCTCGTTGAGATCTCCATGAACAAGGCGAAGTGGGACGAACTGCCGGCGGACCTGCAGACGACCCTGGAAGAGAGCGTCGCGGAATTTGCCAAGGCCCAGGTGGCTGCGCTCGCTGCACGCGATCTGAAGGCGGTCGAGGAAGCCAAGGCCGGTGGCAAGATCACCGTGACCGACTGGTCGGCGGAAGAGCGCGCCAAGTTCCGCACCATTGCAACCGGTGAGTGGAAGAAGGTCGCCGAGCGCTCGCCCAATGCGCAGAAGGTCTACGACGTCCTGACCACCTATCTCAAAGAAAACGGCCTGATGCAGTAAGCAAATACAACAGAACCAATCAAAACGGGCGCGCTGGCGCCCGTTTTCGAAAGGGGGGAGCTATGTCGGACGAAGACGAATTCGCCAGGGAAGAAGAAGAGATCGCGGGCGCCATTCCCGAGGCCGGATGGCTGGGCCACTGGATCGACCGCTTCGGCCTTGTGTTTGCCATCGGCATTGTCCTGTCGATGCTGATCCTGATCAACGAAGTGGTCCTGCGCTACGTATTCAATGCTCCCACGATCTGGGCGCATGAAACGACGATTTTCCTGTGCGGCATGGCCTTCGTCTACGGCGGTCTCTACTGCACGGCCAGAAACCGGCATATCCGCGTCGTTCTCATCTACGATTCCCTGCCCAAGCAGCTGCTGCGGGTCTTCAACATCCTGATTTCGATCATATGCGCGCTGGCAAGCATCATCTTTGCCTGGGCCTCATGGCTGATGGTTCAGCGGGCGGCCTTTCGGCCCGACGGCAGCTTCCGGCTGGAGCGGTCCGGCAGCGCCTGGGATCCGGTCTATCCGGGCCTGATCAAGATTTTCCTCTTCTGTGTATTGGCCATGATGGCGGTCCAGTTCCTGGTGCTTGCCGTAAACTATGCCCGGGGGCGCAAGTGACAGATATTTTCGGTTCCTTTCAGGGCCTCGGCATCGAGGGCGGCACCCTGCTCATGTTCGCGATGCTGCTCGGCCTGCTGGTCTCCGGCATTCCGCTTGCCTTCGTGACCCTGCTCGTCGCACTGGTCTTCGCCCTCGGCTGGTTCGGGCCGATGGTCGTGCCGCTGATCACCAGCCGCGTCTATTCCTTCGTGTCCTCTTTCGTGTTCGTGTCGGTGCCGATGTTCGTACTGATGGCGGCCATCCTCGACCGGTCGGGCATTGCACGCGACCTGTTCGACGCCATGCGGCTGCTGGGCGGCAGGCTCAAGGGTGGCATCGCCATTCAGACCATCGTCGTCGCGGTCATCCTGGCCGCCATGAGTGGCATCATCGGCGGTGAGGTTGTCCTGCTCGGCCTCGTGGCGCTGCCACAGATGCTCCGCCTCGGCTACGACAAGCATCTGGCCATCGGCGTGGTCTGTGCGGGCGGGGCGCTGGGCACCATGGTGCCGCCGTCCATCGTTCTTATCATCTACGGCCTTACGGCCAATGTCTCTGTCGGCGATCTCTTCACCGCGGCCTTCGTGCCGGGGCTGATGCTGGCGGGCTTTTATGTCGCCTACGTGCTGATCCGTGCCCACCTCAACCCGGCGCTCGCGCCGGTGCCGGAAGAAGACAGCGTGCCGGTTGGCGAAAAGCTCCGCCTGCTCAAGGGACTGATCCTGCCGCTGACGGTCGTTGCCGGTGTCCTGGGGTCCATCTACGGCGGAGTTGCCAGCGTCACCGAGGCCTCCGCGGTCGGGGTTGCCGGGGTGATCCTGTCGACGATTGTCCGCGGGGAATTCACCCTCGGACTGCTGAAGGGCGCGGCCCTGCAAACCCTTCAGACTGTCGGCATGATCGTCTGGATCGGTATTGGTGCAAGTGCCCTCGTCGGTGTCTTCAACCTCATGGGCGGCATCAAGTTCGTCTCGGTGCTGATTTCGGGAATCTCCGATAATCCGACAATTATCCTGCTCTTCATGATGCTGATCCTGTTTGTGCTCGGTATGTTCCTCGACTGGGTCGGGATCGCGCTTCTGACGATGCCGATCTTCGTGCCGATCATCAAAAGCCTCGGCTACGATCCGGTCTGGTTCGGGGTGCTGTTCTGCATGAACATGCAGGTGTCGTTCCTGTCACCGCCCTTCGGGCCAGCAGCCTTCTATCTGAAAAGCGTGGCGCCGCCGGACATTTCACTGGCAACGATCTTCCGCTCGCTGCTGCCCTTCATCGCCATGCAGATCCTGGCCGTGGGCATCCTGATCGCAGCGCCCTGGATCACCGGCCGATAGGCCTGACAATTGGGCCGCATGCAGGTTGCATGCGGCCTCCAAACGCCGGCAGACCGATCCCGCCGCCCTAACCCCTTGAGGCGCCAAGCCGGGGAGACGAGCCGAGATCTGCCGTCGCAACAAAGAACCGAAGACCCAAGGCATCCTGATCCCGGCGTCATCCCACACCAGCCCGGGACAAGGATAGGATCGGAGGACTTTCGGCAACCACTGAGGTCACAGGTGAAAACCCGTGGCCTCAATTTTGTCTGTTGCGGTTGGTGTTAGTCCACCTTTTCGCAGGACTGCTCGTTCCCGTCGCCATTGTCGAAGACAGCCTCGTTGCCCTTGCTCCAGAAGGAGCGTCCGAAGCTGGCCTCGTATCTGGATCCGGAACCTGAGGGCGCCAGCGAACCCGTATCGATCGTGTCGCCGTATTCGATGCGGATGCTCGGCAGTTCCGTGTCGAAAAAGAAGGTGTAGACCTCGTTGGCCGGATTGCCGCCACATTGCCAGCGGGCCATGCCGACCGGTTTTTCCAGCATGTTCTGGGCGACGAGTTCTCCCTCCCGGCGCTGGTACGCCAGTTCGACACAGGTCTTCGGGGTGTCTGCCTTCCAGCAGTCGTTTCGCCCCTTGAGCCAGCCGCGCTGGTAAGCTCGCAGGGATTTTTCCGCCTCCTCCGCGCCGGCATCGAGTTTTCTGATGGAGGCGACAGCTTCCTCGAAACGGGCATTGATCAGCCGGTCGAGCGCGGCGAGGTCGGCATCCTCGCAGATAAGGGTCTCAATCTGGCTTTCCGCCTTGCTGCAATCAAAGGCGGGTCCGTCGACGGCTTGGCTGTCCGACTGGGCAAAAAGCGAGGACTGAGGCAGCAGGATGGCCGCGATAGCAGCCGTCAGGGCAAGAAGAATTCTGGTCATGCGAAACTCCCGGTCCGATTACATCCTCAAGGACGTCAGTGCGGGTTTGCAGGTGAAGCCTGGGTCTGGCCCGCTGGTTTCGGGGCAGGTGGCAATCAGAATCTAATGAGCATGGTGACGTTAAGTCAATTTCTTCGTGCTGCCACCGGACAGGTCAACCAGGGCTTGCAGCATGAGGTTTGCGCCCTGTTCGATATCCTGCCAGTCGCTGTGTTCCTCCGGCGCGTGGCTGATGCCGTTCCGGCTCGGTACGAAGATCAGTCCCGACGGACAGAAGGCCTGCATGGTCTGGGCATCGTGGCCTGCCCCGGACGGCATGCGCCTTGCGGGAAGCCCGTGTTCCCGCGCCAGGTTTTCCAGGCGGTCAGCCAGATCCGCGTCCAGCCGGACCGGCGGCAGCCAGCTCCGTTCGGTGCATTCAATACCGAGCCCGTGCGCCTTCGCCGCGCGCTCGGCTTGCCGCAGGAAAGTCTCCCGCAAGGTTAGCATCACATCTTCGGATGTGTCGCGGATGATAACCGAGAAAACCGCCTTGCCGGGGATCGTATGCGGGTGATTGGGGGTGAGCGTGACATGGCCGATGGTAATCCGGCTCTGGCCGGTTCCAAGATCTGCGATCAGGTCGGGCACCGCGTGAGCGAGATCCGCGAGGCCCGCAAAGGCGTCTGCGCGCAGGTTCATCGGTGTCGTGCCGGAATGATTGGCGACGCCAGAAAAGGACAGCTCGAGATAACACACCCCGGATATCCGGTCGGCAATACCGATGGGCAGCCGCTCCTGTTCCAGTACCGGCCCCTGTTCGATATGAAGTTCCAGAAAGGCGGCGACAGAGCCCGGTTCGCGCGCGGCGTCCAATATGGCGGCAGGATCGAGACCCTGCTCCTGCATGGCCTGCATCAAGTATGTGCCGTCGGCGTCCTTGGCGCCGGCAATCCACTCCGGCGTGACCATGCCGGTCATGGCCTGCGCCCCGAGCATGCCGCCGAAGCGGCCCTCTTCCTCCGATGTCGCAACGACCTCGATGGCAATGCCGGGGGTGATGCCGGCCTCCTTCATGGCCAGCACGCATTCCAGCGCGACGCAGGCGCCCAGCGCACCATCATAGGCGCCGCCGTCGACAACCGTGTCGAGATGCGATCCTGCCAAAATGCAGGGGCCGTCCCCGGGGCCGAAGCGGCCGAAAATGTTGAGCGCCCCGTCAGTGCGAACGGCCAGGTCGTCTTGCTGCATTCGGGCCGCGAACCATGCGCGGCAATCCATGTCGGCTTTGGAAAAACCGGGGCGGCTGTAGCCGCCGGTATCCGGATTGCAGCCAAAACCGTTGACCCCTTCCAGAAGCGTTTTGAGGCGCTCCAGGTTTATTCTGGCGACAGGCTGCGGCATCCGAATTTCTCCCCTTATTTCAGCGCTTAAGCGTGTTTTTGACCTTGGAGTCGCAACCCTCAGGTGAAATTAAATATGAAATAATTGTTGAAGAAATGCAATTAATCATGATTAATTATCGCCAGCAACAATGAGGGGAATGGTCATGAAAAAGATTCTCGCCGCGGCGCTCGCCTCGGCTTTCCTCGCCTTCGCGCCACAGGCGCAAGCGCAGACGCCGCCCAATGTGCTGGTGGTGGGGCAGATCGCGGAACCCAAGTCGCTTGACCCGCAAGCGGTCACCGCGGTCAATGATTTCCGTATTCTGGTGAACCTTTATGACGGCCTGGTCCGCTACAAGGACGGGACGCTGGAGGTCGAACCTTCCCTTGCCGAAAGCTGGACCATCTCGGATGACGGCAAGACCTACACCTTCAAGCTGCAGGACGGCGTGAAGTTTCACGACGGCTCGCCGTTCAACGCCGAAGCGGTGAAGTTCAACTTCGACCGCATGCTGGATGAAGAGCATCCCTATCACGACACCGGCCCGTTCCCGCTGTCGTTCTTCTTCTCCACGGTCGAGAAGGTGATCGCCGACGACGACCACACCGTCACCTTCAAGCTCAAGTCGCCTTATGCGCCGTTCCTGTCAAACCTTGCTTATCCGACCGGCCTGATCGTATCGCCGGAGGCCGTCAAGAAACACGGCAAGGACTTCGGCCGCAATCCGTCCGGCACGGGCGCTTACAGGTTCGAGGCATGGGACGCCAACTCCAAGGTCGTCGCGGTCAGGAACGTGGACTACTGGGACGGCGCGCCGGAGCTTGAGGCGGTGATCTACCGTCCGATCACCGACGCCAACACCCGGATAGCCGAAATGCTCTCCGGCGGCCTGGACGTGATGGTCGAGGTGCCGCCCGACAGCCTGCAGCAGTTCAGGGACGATTCGACCTTCAAGGTCCTGGAACAGGCCGGCCCCCATGTCTGGTTCCTGATTCTGAACGCCAAGGAAGCTCCGTTCGACAACAAGGCCGCCCGTCAGGCTGCCAACTACGCCATCAACAAGAAGGCGCTGGTTGAAAACATCCTGCAGGGGACAGCGGAAGTCGCCGCCGGGCCGACGCCTCCGGCCTTCGCCTGGGCGTACAACGACAGCCTGCAGCCCTATCCGTATGACCCGGAAAAGGCCAGGGAACTGTTGAAGGAAGCCGGTTACAACGGTGAGGAAGTCACCTTCTACGTCACCGAAGGCGGATCCGGTATGCTTGATCCGGTTGCCATGGGCACGGCCATTCAGGCCGATCTTCAGGCGGTCGGCATGAACGTCAAGATCGAGACCTACGAGTGGAACACCTTCCTGGGCAAGGTAAACCCGGGTCTGGAAGGCAAGGCGGGCATGGCGGAAATGGCCTGGATGACCAACGATCCGGACACGCTCCCGTTCCTGGCGCTCAGGACCGAGGCGATGCCCGACAAGGGCGGCTTCAATTCCGGCTACTATTCCAACCCGAAGGTGGACGAGCTTTTGGAAAAGGCCCGTGAAGTGACCGACCAGGCCGAACGCGCCAAGCTCTACAAGGAGATGCAGGAGATCGTCCAGGAGGACGCGCCCTGGGTGTTCGTGGCCAACTGGAAGCAGAACGCCGTCACCAAGGCGTCGGTTGAGAACTTCAAGCTGCAACCGTCCTTCTTCCTGATGCTTCAGGACGTCAAGAAGCCCTTGTAAGGTTCAAACATCTCCCGGCGGGTCGCCAGATCTGCCGGGATTTTCGTATCCGTCGTGGTGGAGCGCGTGCTTACGGCAACAGCTTTTTCACCACCACAGACCTCCTCAGGATGAAGTCGTCAGGGGATTCGGCACTCTGGCCCTCACGTCGGTTCTGTGATCGGCGGGAGGAGAAGTTAGACAACGAGGGAGAGACCATTGGCTGCCTATATCGCCAGGCGTCTGCTGGCTGCCATTCCGGTTCTGTTCGGGCTGACCATCATCGTCTTCCTGATCATGGCCATGATCCCCGGCGATCCGGCAACCGCCATACTCGGGTCCTATGCGACGCCCGAAAACGTTGCCAAGCTCAACAAGGATCTCGGTCTCGACAAGACCCTGCTTGAACAATACGCCATCTGGATCGGCAATCTGTTCCAGGGCGACCTCGGCAGGTCCTATACGCTCAACCGCCCCGTGCTGGACGAGGTGCTGGAGCGTTTTTCGGCGACGCTCATCCTGGCCGGAACGTCCCTTGTCCTCTGCTCGGTCTTCGGCCTGCTCGCCGGCATCGTCTCCGCTGTCCGCCAATACGGCTGGGCGGACAAGGTCATCACCTTTCTGGTCCTGATCGGCATTTCCACGCCGTCGTTCTGGCTCGGCCTGCTGCTGATCCTGATCTTCGCCGTCAACCTGCGCCTCTTTCCGGCCTCGGGCATGTACGCCATCTACGGCGGCGGCGATCTGCCGGATCTTCTTTCTCACCTGACTCTGCCGGCGCTAACGCTGTCGGTGGTCGCGACCGGGGTCATTGCCCGGCTGACGCGCACCGCCATGCTGGAAGTGTTGCGCCAGGACTATATCCGCACCGCCCGGGCGAAGGGGCTGTCCGAGCGCAAGGTCATCTACAAGCACGCCTTCAAGTCCGCGCTTGTCGGCGTCGTGCCGGTGATCGGCATCCAGGCCGGTTTCGTCATCGGCGGGGCGGTCTATATCGAGACCGTTTTCCAGTGGCCCGGCATCGGGTCGATGCTGGTGACCGCCATTTCCACCCGCGACCTCCTGCTGGTGCAGGGCGGGGTGCTTGTGGTGGCCACCGCCTATGTTTTCTTCAATCTGCTCGCCGACGTGGCGCAGACCCTTCTGGATCCGAGGTTGCGCTGATGACGGACACCGCTCTCAACACGGCCCCGAAGGCCAGGCAGAAGCCCGCGCGCCCCGGAACACTGGCCCTGCTTCTCAACAATTCGCTGGCAACCGGCGGGCTGATCGTTCTGGTGCTGATCTGTGTCCTGGCTCTGGCAGCCCCCTTGCTGCCGCTCGCCGACCCTGATGTCACCGCACCGGCTGACCGATTGCAGCCGGTCTTCTCGGCAGGCCACCTGCTTGGCACCGATCATCTCGGGCGGGACATTCTCTCCCGCCTCATCTGGGGCACGCGGGTTTCGCTCGCCGTCGGCATTTCCGCCACGCTGATCGCGGCTTTCTTCGGGTCCCTTCTGGGACTCGTTGCCGGATATGCGGCGGGCCGCGTCGACACCGTGATCATGCGCGGCATCGATATGGTGATGGCGTTCCCCTACATCCTGCTGGCGCTTGCCATCGTCGCCGTGCTCGGGCCGGGGCTGCTCAACGCGCTCTACGCCATCGCGCTCGTCAATATTCCGTTCTTTGCCCGAAACATAAGGGGCATCACGCTGGGCCTGTCGCGGCGCGAATTCGTCGATGCCGCACGGCTTTCCGGCAAGTCTCCGGCGCAGATCCTGTTCCTGGAAATCCTGCCGAATGTGCTCCCGGTCATCGTGATCACCATGTCGACGACGGTCGGCTGGATGATCCTGGAAACGGCGGGTCTCTCCTTCCTCGGGCTCGGGGCGCAGCCGCCGCAGGCCGATCTCGGCTCCATGCTGGGGGAGGGGCGCAAGATCCTCTTCACCGCGCCTCATGTCTCGATCATCCCGGGTCTGATGATTTTCGCGCTGGTGATGAGCATCAATCTCCTTGGAGACGGGGTGCGTGACGTGCTCGACCCGCGTTTGCGCGCCGGGTCGCTGACCCGCCCGGTCGCCCGCACGGCGGTCGAGCGGGGCAAGGCCGCTGTCCCGGCACCATCCGAACAGGGCGGTGTTCTGGACGTCAGGCAGATGCGCACGGAATTCCGGATAGGCGGGTCTGTCTACAAGGCCGTCGGTGGTGTCGACCTCAACCTCCAGCAGGGCGAATGCCTTGGTATCGTCGGGGAATCCGGCTCGGGCAAATCCGTCACGGCCATGTCGATCATGGGGCTGGTGCCGACGCCGCCGGGCCGGATCGCGGGCGGGGCCGCCTATCTGGAAGGCGAGGACCTGTTTGCCGCCAGCGACAGGCGTATCCGGGATCTGCGCGGCGGCTCGGTTGCCTATGTCTTTCAGGATCCGCTCTCCACGCTGCACCCGCTCTTTACAGTCGGCGATCAGCTCAAAGAGGCGATCAGCACTCACCAGCCGCTTTCTTCCGCGCAGGTGACCGAAAAGGCCATCGAGCTGCTGTCACTGGTGCGCATTCCCAACCCGAAGGAGCGGCTTTCGGCCTATCCGCACGAACTGTCCGGCGGCATGCGCCAGAGGGTCTGCATCGCCATGGCGCTTGCCAATGATGCCAAGGTGCTGATTGCAGACGAGCCGACCACCGCACTGGACGTGACCGTGCAGTCGCAGATCCTGACGCTGATGAACGGCCTGCGGCGGGAGAGGAATGCGGCGATCCTGTTCATCACCCACGACTTCGGCGTCGTCTCGGCGCTCTGCGACCGGGTTGCTGTGATGTATGCCGGCCGTATCGTCGAAACGGGCAGGACCGACGACGTGCTGGAAAATCCGCAGCATCCCTATACGGCGAAACTGATCGAATGCGTACCGGTGCTGGGCGAGCCGGAACGGCGGCTGGACGCGATCGAGGGGCGCCCGCCTGTGGTCGACAACCTGCCCGAAGGCTGTGCCTTCGCCGACCGCTGTCCGCATGCTCAACCAGCTTGCAGGTCAGGCGATCTGAACCTCGTCATGTCGTCGGTTGAGCGGGGCGTGCGCTGTCTTTATCCGCTGAACACCGGAGGTTCCGCATGAACGAGATGAGCCTGTCCCCTCAAGGCGGCGATGAGCTTCTGAGCATCTCCGGGGTCGAGCGGATTTTCGGCGGCGAGCGCAGGCTCTTTGGCGGTCGCAATCCTGCGGTCCATGCCGTTCAGGGACTGACACTGAATGTGCGAAAAGGGGAAACGCTTGGTGTCGTCGGAGAATCCGGCTGTGGCAAGTCCACCCTGGCCCGTCTGGTCGTCGGGCTCGATCTGCCGACGTCGGGGCGGATCACATTCGACGGCGAGGATCTGGCCGAATTGGCCAGGAAAGACCGCAATGCACTTGCCAGCAAGGTTCAGTACGTCTTCCAGGATCCGGTCGCTTCCCTCAACCCGCGCAAGACGATCCGGACCATCCTGGAAGCACCCCTGAAACACCTGACCAGCCTTGATGCCAAAGGCCGTGAGAAGCGTCTGGTGGAACTGCTGCAGGCGGTCAATCTGGCACCGGAGTTTCTGGAGCGGTATCCACACGAATTTTCCGGCGGTCAGGCCCAGCGGATCGGCATTGCCCGAGCTCTGGCGGCCGGTCCCGAGCTGATCGTGCTCGATGAGCCGGTGTCCGCGCTGGATGTCTCGGTTCAGGCGCAGGTGTTGAACCTACTGGATGCCCTGAAGGAACAGTTCGGCCTCACCTACATCTTCATCAGCCACGATCTCTCGGTGGTGGAAAGCGTGAGCGACCGGGTGGCCGTCATGTATTTCGGCCGCATGGCCGAACTCGGACCGGCGAAGGAGATCTTCCGGCGGCCGCTTCACCCCTACACCGAGCTCCTGATGCGCTCCGCCCCGGCGCCGGGAAGGCATGAACTGATGTCGGAGGACGCGTCGGCGGAACTGCCGGATCCGTATAACCCGCCCGCCGGCTGCGCCTTTGCCGCAAGGTGTTCCCGAAGGAGTGACAAATGCCTGAAGGTCCGGCCTGCGCCGGACGAGGCAGAGGGCATGGGGGCGGCACATTTCGCGGCTTGCCATCATCCGTTGACGCAGGCATAGGAGTTTGCGGCCTAATGCCTTAAGCACGAAGAAGGCTTTACAGATTAACCGGCTATGAGAATTCCAGAAGGGTCTGTCGACCCCAAATCCCGCAAGCGCCTGAGGCGGACCGATCTGGTCGCGCAGCAGATCCGCGAACAGATCGTCGAGGCAGGTCTTCAGCCGGGAGACCGGGTGCCGAACGAATGGCTGCTGCCCGAGGCGGTCAAGGTGTCCCGCGGCACGCTCCGCGAGGCCCTGAAGGTTCTGGAATATCAGGGACTGATATCAACCCGCAGCGGACCGGGGGGCGGGGTATTCGTTGCCTCGGTGGAGCCGGGCGAGGCGATCCGGCTTCTGGACAATCTCTTCCTCTTCAATCAGCCGACCATTGCCGACATCTATGCGCTGCGCAAACAGCTGGAACCCGAACTGGCGGCTTCCGTCGCGGGAAATCTGACGGAACCCGCTTTTCAGGCGCTGCAGACCTGCATCCGCCTGTACGAGGATGAACCCAAAACGGCGGAAGAGGAATACGCACAGCGCCTCGCCGAGCTGGATTTTCATGAGGAACTGGCCCGGCACTGCGGCAATCCGATCCTGGCGTTTACCTGCACCTTCCTGCTCAGCCTTCTGCGCGACATGACCGTGTGCCGGTCGATCTACAAGGAACCCAACCCGGCCTTGCGCGAAACGGGGCTTCACTACCAGGTGCGTCTTCTCAGGGCGATCAAGGCGGGAGACGCCGAGGTCTGCCGGCAGGTCATGCGCGATCATATGACTGAGGCGGAAAAATACATGCTTGAGCGTGCCGATATCCGCACGCGCGGCGGGCAAGGGGAACGGCCGCCTCTCCGGGAAGCGGAGACGTAAGCCTGCTACTGCCGGCTTTCGGCAGGATACGGAAACACCGTGCAATTGTTGCTCTGCAGGCGTTTACGAAAATCGCCGCGAGCGACGTCGTCGAGCAGATGACAAGCCGGTTGCGTTTCGGACCACTGGCCTCGTAGCAGCTTGATCCTTGCATTCTAGGGGATCAGCCTGGCGAAGTGCTCGTGGCGGAAAACGCACTGCGGACAGGACATTTTGTTCATTCACGAAGTCACGCGCTGATTGCGTCCATAGACCAGCAGCATACCGATGATTACGCTGCCGTATATGATTTGGCGGCCGGCTTCTGGCATCTGCATGATCGACAGAACCGAGTTGAGAAGAACGATCA
Organism: Roseibium sp.; assembly: GCF_050301095.1. GTDB lineage: Bacteria > Pseudomonadota > Alphaproteobacteria > Rhizobiales > Stappiaceae > Roseibium. The sequence continues at coordinate 1,642 of NZ_JBNKYW010000106.1, read as the reverse complement.
GAATGACGCCGATGAGCGTTCCAATATATCTGCCCTTGCCGCCGAGAATATGTGTGCCGCCAAGGACAACGGCGGCAATAGCCGGCAACAGGAATGCGTTTCCCATGCCCTGGTAGGCCTTGGCGGAATATCCCGCCAGAAGCACGCCTGCGATGGAAGCACAGACACCGGATATGACAAAGGCTCCGATGATGACGACCTTGGTGCGGATACCGGAAAGGTAGGCTGCGCCCTCGCGCGAGCCGGTTGCATAGAGAGAGCGGCCGAAGCCGGTGTGCGTCAGGATCACTGCGATTACAAGGGAAACGGTGCCCCAGACGAAGATGGCGGCGGGAATGCCGAGTATCCTTTCCTTTGCAAGGAAAAGCATAGCGGGCGTTGCAGTGTCTTGGGGGGCGAAACCTCCCGTCTGGGCAACCATCAGGCCGCGCAGAACCGTGTCGACTCCAAGTGTGAAAATCATTGAGGGAATTCTGAGGTAAGCAACTCCAAAACCGTTGAGAAGTCCCACGGCGACACCGACCGCAAGAGCTGTCGGCAATGCCAAATCGCCGCCGACCGCCGTTGCGGTCATCGCGGCAGCGGTCAGTGTCCAGGGAATGGATAGGTCGATGTGCCCGAGGAGGATAACCATCATCATGCCGGCAGCACAGATACCAAGAAACGAACCTGTCTGCAGTTGCTGCAGCAGATAGTTCACGGAAAGGAGCGGCACCGTTCCGGTGGTTGACAGCGTATAGGCTGTACCTGCGATCAGGATCGCCACCACGAACAGGGAAGCGATGACGATTGGCCGGTTTTCGTTGGAAATTGAAATCTGCATTGCCTGGCTACCTGAAAAGATCGAGGGTGTTCTTAACCCGCAAGGTTCGAAACGCACCAAAGGAGACTGCGGTCAGGAGGACGACACCTTCAATGAGAGGCTGCAGCAACGGGTCGATGTCGAGGATGCGAAAATAAAAAGAGATCACCCGCAGGATCATGGCCCCTACAAGACTGCCGATGGCGCTTCCCGCCCCACCGAGCAGAGACGTTCCACCAAGAACCACGGCAGCGATGGAATTGAGCGTATAAGCACCAGCCTGTTGCACATCCGCGTTGCCCGAGGACGTCTGGATGGCGAGATAGAGACCACCGCAAGCCGCCAGAAAGCCGCCGAGCGTAAAAGCTGCGATCTTGGCACGGTGGATCGGCAGACCGGACATATAGGCCGCCCCTTCTGCCGAACCGATGGCATAGACGGTGCGTCCCGTAACTGAGCGCCGGAAGGGCACCCAGACGACAACCGCAACGAAAACGACAAGAAGGAACGGCACGGGTATGTCTGCAAAGGGGCGTATCCACCACGCGTCGCCGCCGTCCGCAAAGCCATAAGTGTCGGCAAGGTCCCAGACCGAGTTGGTAAACGCCCAGCTCAGGTCGTCGTCGACATTCCCGCCGGGCTTCGGTCTGATCAGGAGCGCCAGGCCTATGGCGATTGCACCGGTGGCCAGTGTCGCGATGATCGGCTGGATACGGCCATAGACCACGATCAAGCCGTTCATCAGGCCAAAGCTGGTGCCCGCCGCCAAGGTCAGCAGCACCCCCAGCGCCATTTGCGCGGGGCTGCCGGAGACAAGGTGCGAGGCGATGCAGGACGACA
>NZ_JBNKYW010000105.1:0-16972 GCF_050301095.1 Roseibium sp. | reverse complement strand
CGTAACCGGCCATGCGGGAGGTCTCGACTGCGCCGACGACGCCACCCGCGGGTCCGGACAGGATCGCGTCCTTGCCCTGGAAGAGATCTGCTGCGGTCAGCCCGCCGGAGGACTGCATGAACATCAGCCGCGGGCCTTCGCCCAGTTCTTCCTGAACTTGGGTGACGTACCGGCGCAGGATCGGGGAGAGATAGGCATCGACCACCGTGGTGTCGCCGCGCCCCACCAGCTTCATCAACGGCGAGACTTCGTGGGAGACGGAAATCTGCGGAAAGCCGATCTCCTCGGCGATCTTTCGCAATGCCTTTTCGTGTGCCGGGTAAGCATAGGCATGCATCAGGACAATTGCGATGGAGCGGATGCCTTCGTCCCAGGCGGATTGCATTTCCGTTCGGGCGCCTGCCTCGTCCAGTGAGGTTTCCACCGTGCCGTCCGCGCGCACGCGTTCCGTGATTTCGTGGACCCGTTCATAGAGAAGCTCGGGCTTGATGATTTCCTTGGCGAAAATATGCGGGCGGGCCTGATAGCCGATTTCCAGCGCGTCCCGGAAACCCCGGGTGATGAAGAGAGCCGTCCGTTCTCCCTTGCGTTCCAGGAGGGCGTTCGTCGCGACGGTCGTTCCCATTTTTACCGTGGCGATCTTGTCCGAAGGGATCGGCGCGCCCGGCTCCACTGCAAGCAGTTCGCGAATGCCCTGAATGGCAGCGTCGCGGTAGGCTTCCGGGTTTTCGGAAAGAACCTTATGCGGATGCAGTGTTCCATCTGGCGCCCGTCCGACGATATCGGTAAACGTGCCGCCCCGGTCGACCCAAAAATCCCACTTGGCTGTCATGTTCGCCCCTTTTGGTGCTTCCGGCATGAAGGTCTTGAAAGTCTCCGCCGGTGCCTGCTGTTTTGCAACTGCTCGCTACGTTGACATTTTATCGATAAAATGTCGATGAAAAAATCAGATCAATTGTCCGTTTGTGTTTTTCCGTGGCGTTTCAGCCAGCTCTTAGTCTGAAAAACAGGGGAAATCCGACCAGGCTCGTTCGCAAGGCCAAGGGAATGTCACCGGGAGCCGTTTCGTATGGGCGTCGATGGGGACGAGCAGCCTGATAGCGCAATTGCGGCTGGTTTGAACGGGTGAGCTAATTTGCGCTGTCGCGTTTGAAAAGGCTGAGCTCGCTTGCCCCCCAGCCGAAGCGGCGGGAAACCAGGTTGACCTCGCTCACCTGGAAGGCCTTGAGGGCCTCAAACATTTCGTCCCGGTCGGTATGGACAAGCAGGAGCCAGCGACGACTTTTCGCAAGACGTGCGAGGTCCGCTGGGTTTGCGGCCAGGTTTCCTGCGTCAGGATCCCGCAGATAGTATTTCAGAACTGGCGCTGCAAAACCCTTGTAAAGCACCAGCCTGTCTTCACCGGTGCGCCTGTCCAGATAGCTTGCGACGATGCTTCGCCAATCGGGCCGCATCTTTTCATAAAGCGTGAATCTGAGTTCCGGATAGGTCAGATACAACGACATGGCCACAAGCGCGATCGGGGCAAGTGCCGGCAACAGCCGCTGGGCTGCAACGGCAGCAAGCAGCAGCAGTCCCGGCCAGGCGGCGATCAGGTAGCGGTCGAACAGGATCGGCTGCACCAGGACGGAATAGAGGTATCCGAATAAAAGCGGCCCCACCGTGTAGGCAAGGCAGACAAGGATCAACCGCCGGGATACAGCTCCGGACTTTGACCCTGGCCCAGAAAAAATCGCCGTTCCGGCAAAGGCAGCCACCGACAGAGCGACGAGTATCCAGAACAATGTCAGCGACCCGGAGATGCTTGCCGCCATGTTCTCCAGGAACTTCGCGTCGGGATAGGCAATCCAGAACCCTTCGTCCGACACCGACTTCGCCCGGTTCGCCAGAACTGCGAGCCAGGGCAGGAAGGCAAGTGTGCTGGTGCCCATGGCTGCACAGGCTGTGAAGGCTGGAGACCTGGTGAGCCTGTTCCCTTTCGCAAGATCGATCCCCGCGAGGACGACGCAAGTGCCGCCAACAGCCGCAAACCCGAAAAGGGCATAGTAGTGACTGTAAAGGAACAGGGTGCCGCTCAGAACGAGACTTGCCAGCCAGGCAAGCGAAGGACGCGCCAGCACTTTCTGTACAGACAAGAGAAACGCAAGGCCGCAGGCGGCCTGCAACGCGTACATGCGCGCTTCGGTCGAATACCAGATGTGAAACGGCGACACGGCAAGCATTGCTGCAGCAAGCAGCCCCGCGGGTCTGCCGGCCAATGTACTGCCTGCCAGATAGATCAGGTAAACCGCCAGCACACCGAGTAGGGCGGACGGCAGGCGCAGTTCAATTTCGCCGTCACCAATCAACGGCATGGTCAGCCATAGAACGGCGTTGTGTAACGGCGGGTAGTTGTCGGCGGCGACGGAGGCGAGCAATTCGGAAAACGAGCCCTTCGACTGCTGCCAGCTTACTGCTTCGTCATACCACAGGCTGGTTCGGCCGAGGTCGGACAAACGCAGGTAAGCTGCCATCACCAGAATGACTTGCAGGATCAGGTTGCTTAAGGCCTTGTATTTCTCTGGTATTCCGGGCTCTTGCCGCACGTTTGTCTGTCCTCCGAAGCAGCGTCGATGCACGTTAGGGCAAAACTCTTACGGACTGAACCATTCCGCATTCGCATTTTCGTGCAGAGCACCGGTTCCGGGTCGGCTGGGGTCGAAGGTGAATGGGAGTCATGGAAGTTTATAATCACAATTTATCGATAAATTGTTGATGTTCTCGTTTTTCGAGTCTACTCTTGTCGAAGATGCGCTTGTCAGAGGTGGCAATAAACTGCCCGGGGTTGCATCGTGACGGGACAGATCCCGCTTCCAAGAGGAGAAAATCATGCTGCACTCTCGTTTCCTGACCAAGGCCGGAATCCATATGGCCGCTGCCGCCGCCCTTGGCCTTGCCGGTATTACTGCTGCTGCCGCCGAAACCAAGTGGGACATGCCCACCCCGTATGGCGACAGCAATTTCCACACCCAGAACATCTCCGCCTTTGCCGAAGAAGTGAAGGAAAAGACGGACGGTTCACTGGTCATCCAGGTTCATTCCGCCGGTTCGCTCTTCAAGCACCCGGAAATCAAGAACGCTGTCCGCAAAGGATTGGCGCCGATCGGTGAAGTGCTCGTCTCGCGCCTGTCCAACGAAGACGCGGTTTTCGGTGTTGACTCCGTTCCCTTCCTGGCGCCTTCCTATGACAAGGCCTGGAAACTCTATCAGGCAGCAAAGCCTGCCATGGAAGAAAAACTCGGCGAGCAAGGGCTTCAGCTTCTTTATGCCGTGCCGTGGCCGCCACAGGGCGTCTACGCCAAGAAAGAAATAACCAAGGTCGACGACATGAAGGGCCTCAAGTTCCGCGCCTATAATGCGGCGACCGAACGTCTCGCCCAGCTTGCAGGCGCCGTTCCGACCCAGGTCGAGGTGCCGGATATTCCGACGGCCTTTTCCACTGGCCGTGTCGAAGCCATGATCACGTCGCCGTCCACCGGTGCCAACTCCAAGGCCTGGGACTTCCTCACCCACTATCACGATACCCAGGCCTGGCTTCCCAAGAACATGGTCTTCGTCAACAAGGGCGCCTTCGACGCTCTTTCCGATGCGGAAAAGGCTGCCGTTCTGGAAGCTGCCGCCGATGCGGAAAAGCGTGGCTGGGAAGCCTCCAAGGTCGAGACCAAATCCAAGACCAACGTTCTGGTTGAAAACGGCATCACCGTCGTTCAACCGAGCAGCGAGTTGATCAAGGAACTGGCAGCCATCGGCGAGACCATGTCGGCCGAATGGCAGGCTCAGGCCGGTGAAGCCGGTGCCGCCATTCTCGAAGCCTACAAGAACTAAGATAGAGAAGACGCCGGGGCCCAGGTCCCGGCGTTTTTCCATCAGCTGCCTATTCGGTGGGGGAAGCCAATGCGAATGGCTCTGAATACGCTTTACCGGGCGTCAACGGCACTTGCTGCCTGCTGCCTTGTCGTCATCGCCAGCCTCGTGGTGTTGCAGGTTCTCGCACGTCTGGCCGACGGGACAATGATGTTGTTCGGTCTTGAACCCTTCGGCCTCCTGGTACCATCTCTTGCCGAGATCGCCGGCTTTCTTCTGGTGGGAGCTTCCTTCCTGGCGCTTGCGGGAACCTTCCGCAACGCCGATCACATCCGGGTTTCCATCCTGCTTCAGGCCGTTCCCTCACAGTTCGAGCGTCTGCTCAATATCTGGTGCGTGGCAATCGCATTGGCCCTGGTTGCATTCTTCACCTGGAATGCGGGCGCACTGGCCTATGACAGTTACAAGTTCAACGAGGTTTCTTTCGGCATCATCCCGATCCCGCTGGTCATCCCGCAAATGGTCATGACCCTGGGGCTGTCCGTCTTTTCCGTCGCGCTGCTTGATGATCTTGTCCTTGCCGTGAGCGGCAAGGCGCAAAGTTTCGAGATCGTCAGCAAGGAAGACCCGATCGAGGGGAAAGAATAATGGATCTCTCTCTCATCGCCTTCCTCCTTGGTCTGGGCATGCTGGCCGCACTTGCCACCGGCATCTGGGTGGCAGTTGCACTTTTCTCCGTGGCGCTTGCCACGATGATGTTGCTGGTGTCGGCTCCGGCCGGTCCGGTCATGGCAACCACCGTCTGGGGTGCCGCGAACTCCTGGGATCTGACGGCCTTGCCGATGTTCATCTGGATGGGCGAGATCCTCTTCCGTTCCCGCCTGTCGGAAGACATGTTCGCCGGGTTGTCACCGTGGATGCGCAATCTGCCGGGCAGGCTGTTGCACGTGAACATCCTTGGCTGCGGAATTTTCGCTGCTGTCTCCGGCTCTTCTGCTGCAACCACGGCTACCATCGGCCGTATGTCACTGCCGGAACTGAAGCAGCGCGGCTATGACGAGCGCATGGCCATTGGAACGCTGGCCGGATCGGGAACGCTCGGACTGCTCATCCCTCCGTCCATCATTCTGATCGTTTACGGCGCCGCCACCGAGCAATCCATTGCCCGCCTGTTCATGGCCGGTGTGCTTCCCGGGGCCATGCTCTGCCTTCTCTTCATGGGATATGTCGCCATCTGGGCCATGATGAACCGTGGCAAGATGCCGGAAAAGGAAGAAACCGTTCCGTTCCTGGAGCGGTTGCTGGCAACGCGTCGTCTCTTTCCGGTCATCGGTCTGATCGCCGGAGTGATCGGGTCGATTTATGCCGGCCTCGCCTCGCCGACGGAAGCGGCCGCTATCGGCGTGATGCTGTCGCTGCTTCTGTCCTTGTTCTCCGGAACCCTCAACCGGCACAGCTTTACCGGAGCACTGCTGGGGGCAACGCGCACGTCCTGCATGATTGCCTTCATTCTGGCCGGAGCGGCGTTTCTGACCGTTGCCATGGGCTATACGGGTATTCCGCGCGAACTGGCAACCTGGATCGGTTCCCTCAACCTGTCACCCTATGCCTTGCTGATTGCGCTGACACTGTTCTTTGTCGTGCTCGGCTGCTTCCTTGACGGCATCTCGGTGGTTGTCCTCACAACATCGGTGATCCTGCCCATGGTGGAGCAGGCCGGTCTCGACCTCATCTGGTTCGGCATCTATCTGGTGCTGGTTGTCGAGATGAGCCAGATCACGCCGCCGGTCGGCTTCAACCTCTTCGTTCTTCAGGGCATGACGGGACACAATATCTTCAAGGTCGCCCGCATGGCGCTGCCGTTCTTCCTGTTGATGATCCTGGCAATCGTGCTGATAGTCGTCTTTCCGGGGTTGGCACTTTGGCTGCCGCAGTCAATGTTGAGCAACTAGTCGGACCCGCGCCGCCAACGCATCCAGGCCGATTGCGGGCGGAAAGCGGGCCAATAGAAGGATATTGGGGCATTCCGAGTTCCACTTGACGAGGATTGCCCTAAATACAAGCCCGTGCCGGAGGTTCGTGATTTGTCGGAGAAGCCTGCCAAGAAAACTGCCCGGAATACGGCTCTGAGCCCGGAGGCATCCGTCGGTCCGGTTGTTTCTGCCGCGCATCTTGCTTCCGGCGCGATGCCGGCCCTGTCTGAGGTCGAATTCGCCGTCACCATGATGGTCAACGCCTATCACCGCTGGATGGCGCGCTGCATGGCAGCCAGCGGTTCGGAAGGGCTGGGGCCGCTGGATGTGCTTGTGCTTCATTCGGTGAACCACAGGGGACGGGCCAAGACGCTCTCCGACATTTGCCTCGTGCTGAACATCGAAGACACGCACACGGTCACCTATGCGCTCAAGAAACTGGAAAAGGCCGGGCTGATTTCTTCCGGCCGCAGGGGCAAGGAGAAGACCGCGGCTATTACTGAGGAAGGCGAAAAGGCCTGCCTCGAGTACAGACGTCTGCGGGAAGCCTTGCTCGTCGAACCCATGAAGGCGCTGGGCCTCGACGAAAAAGAACTCTCCCGGCTTGCCGCGACCTTGAGGCTGGTCTCCGGTAATTACGATCAGGCCGCACGCGCCGCTGCCGCCATGTGATCAACTCTCTTTGGTACAATGCCGTTTCCGGTAACCGGCTGACTGCCAGCGACCTCCCTTAACTTGACACTGTTCCTGGATACCAGACTGGATTTTTCCATGACCATCACGATCTATCACAACCCGAAGTGCGGCACTTCGCGAAACACGCTGGAAATGATCCGAAAATCCGGTGTCGAACCCGAGATCGTCGAGTATCTCAAAACTCCGCCGAGTCGGGATGTGCTGGCAGAGCTGATCCGGCGCATGGGGATTCCCGTCCGTGATGTGCTGCGCCAGAAGGGGACGCCTTACGACGAACTCGGCCTTGGTGAGGACAAGTGGTCGGACGATGACCTGCTCGACCACATGATGGCGCATCCCATCCTGATAAACCGGCCGATCGTCGTCTCGGACAAGGGGGTGCGCCTGTGCCGTCCTTCCGAGAGGGTCCTGGATCTGCTGCCGCAGGACATTGGTACCTTCACCAAGGAAGACGGTGAGGTTGTAACCTCGACAAAGTCAGCGGATTGATCCGGGCATCACGGTGCTGGACTAATTGCCTGAAGGATGCGGAACTGCTTCCGCATCCAATAGCCGGTGGCACTAGTGCGTCGAAGATCCGGAAGCAGCAGTCCCGGCAATCGGCCTGGCGCTTCTGGCCAGTTGCGGGGACAGTGTGATTTTCGGGCCCGCAATACCATCCCTGTGCTGCGGGAACCAGAGACCGCCTGACGGATTATGCGGGAAGATGGGATAGCTGGCTTCGTGTTTGGCAACCAGGTCGGGTCTGCCGAACATGTAGCCCTGCACCAGGTCGCAGCCCGCAGCGCTGAGCAGGATCGCCTGTTCTTCCGTTTCCACGCCTTCGGCGGTGATGGTCACGTCAAGCGACCGGCCGAGACCGATGATCGAAGTCACGATGGCGTCTGTGCTGGCGTCCTTGCCCAGGTTCTGGATAAAGGACTGGTCAATCTTGATCTTGTCGAACGGAAACAGGCTGAGGTAGCTCAGGGACGAGTATCCGGTGCCGAAATCGTCCATGGCAATCGAGACGCCCATGTCGCGGATTTGCCGCAGTGTTTCGATCACCGCCTGTGTGTTTGAAATCAGCAGGCTTTCGGTAATTTCAATTTCCAGCCGTTTCGGATCGAGACCCGTTTCCTGAAGGGCCCGGCCAACACGCTTCTGGGTTTCGCCTGCTATGAACTGGGCAGGGGAGACATTCACCGCGATGCGGCGGTTCTGATCCCCCCACAGGGCAGCTTCGCGGCAGGCGCGGTTCAACACCCAGTTGCCGATTTCCACTATGAGCCCTGTTTCTTCGGCCACCGGAATGAATACATCCGGTTTGATCCTGCCCTTCACCGGGTGATCCCAGCGGATCAGCGCCTCGTAGCCTACGAGCTGACCGTCTCGCAGCGAGTATTGCGGCTGGTACACCAGCCTGAACTGGTCGAACTTGAGTGCCTTGGTCAGGCCCGCTTCCACTTCCTTGCGTTTCTGCGCTTCCGCATCCAGGCCAGGTGTATACCAGGAGAAGGTGGAGCGTCCGCTGTGCTTGGCGCGATAAAGGGCGAGGTCCGCGCAATGCAAGAGCCTTGAGGCGCGCCAGGACCCGTCTGTTGCGCGGGCGATGCCGATCGACAACGAAAGCTTGATCTCCTTGCCGTCAATGGAGCAGGGTGATTCTGTCGCCGTGATCATGTCGGAGGCTAGCCGTGTCATCCGGCCCGGGTCGGCCACCGAAGTCAGCAGGACCGCAAATTCGTCGCCGGAAAGCCGGGCGACGAGGTGACCGTCGAATACTGTCTTCAGCCGCTCGCCGACAATCTGCAGGAAGACATCGCCAACCCCATGGCCGTGGGTGTCGTTGATTTCCTTGAACTTGTCGACATCGATGAGCATGACGCCGATATTCGACGCCTGCGCTTGTGCGAGCCGGAGAGCTTCCGCCAGTCTGGCATTGAAGACAGCCCGGTTCGGGAGGCCGGTCAGGGCGTCGTGATGGGCCAGAAACTGGATATCGCGATTGGTTCTGAACTGATCGTGAAAGCGCAGCCAGAATAGAGCGCCGGCAAAGATAAATGAGGCCAGGCACAGCACCCCGATAATGATGCTGGCGGACCAGATCACCGGGGCGAGTTGCGCCAGAATCTGCCTTTGCGCCACCAGAATATAGAGGCTGGGACCGGAGGGATTGTCGCTGACAAGCCGCAAGGCGACTACGGTGTTCGGTCCGAAGCCGCCCTCCCACGTCATGTCCGACGTTGCGGCGACTTGTGAAGCCTGCAGAGCCGACCTGAGCTTTGCCAGCGTGCCCGGAGCAGTGAGGAGACCTTTCTGGATCCATTCTTCCCCGGCGGTTGCGGTGCCAGGCAGGCTGACGGCGGCATCAACGACCAGAGAGCCGCCGCCATCCATCTGGAGCATGCCTTTCAGGGCACTGAGGTCGTCTTCGGATAGCTTTGGAGAATTTTGGGTCGCCGCGTCCGGACTTGCATCGGGTTTGCGCGACAGCCGCAGGCCGGGCACTTTGGGTGCGGAAAAATTCAAGAGCGCCTGAATGGCGTTCGCCTTGGGTTGGATGGTCTGCTCTAGATTGCGAACAACCAGCCAGTGGCTCAAAAGCCGGTTGCTTGCATAAACCCCCAGCGCCAACGTCAGCACAAGCGACATTGATATGAAGAAAATAACAATGTTGCTTCGGAAAAGGGGATTTGCCATCCGCCGCGGTACCATCTTTCAGTCACGTGTTTTTCAAAGATTAGCCCGAATTCCTTTCACCATCATGAATAGACCGGGACTTTATCTTGCCGCGCGTTATGACTTCTTCCGGGAGAAGCTGCCACGCTGCCGAACCGGCCAGATGATTGAAAGCCGGTCAGGGCCGAGGCCCGAGTCCCAAACAGACCCTAGTCAAATCCGACAGGTGCCGATATGAGAGGGGTAATCGAATCCTCAGGACGCGAGATCCGTACTTCGAAACGGCCGCTTCCAATCCCGTCAGGAGCTGATCGGTGAACGTTTGGAGCAGCATCGGCGGTATCGTCAGTGCGATCGGTACGGGCGGCGCGCAAATCGTCGACCGGCTGGTCCAGCTTGTCCTGGCCCGGCCCGAAGGGACCAACACCGTCGGCTTTACGGTCGCGATGATTGCGCTTTCAGCAAAGATGGCGAAGGCTGACGGGGTAGTGACGACCGACGAAATCCTGGCTTTCCGCGAATTGTTCGACGTGCCTCCGAAGGAAGAACGTAACGTCGTACGCCTGTTCAATCTGGCGCAGGAAGACGTCGCGGGATTTGAGGTTTACGCCAAAAAGCTCGCCGACCTTTTTCCCTATGATCACAAGACCCTGATGGATATCCTGGACGGACTCTTCTACATCGCGAAGGCGGACGGTGTCGTTCACGAAAGCGAAATCGGGTATCTCGCCCGGGTCGCCGAGCTTTTCGGGCTCGATGAGCGTGAATTCGCAAAAGTGCTTGCGCGACATGTGCGCAGCAACGGCAACCCCTATGAGGTGCTCGGCATCGGTCCGGACGCCAGCGACGCGGATCTGAAGGCGCACTACAGGCGGGAAGTCCAGGAAACGCATCCCGATCGCCTGATCGCGAGAGGTGTGCCGGAGGAGTTCGTGAAGATTGCAAATGACCGGCTCGCCGCCCTGAACGAAGCCTGGGCAAAGATCCGTACGGAAAGAGGCTTATGAGTGTCGCGACCGATACCGGGGTGAAGGCGAGCGTTCATCCGTCCCCGAACCACGGTCCGAGGGCCGAGGGTGCGTTGATCGACATGGTCGTGTTGCATTACACCGGCATGAGGAACGCGGAAGAGGCCCTGCAGCGGCTTTGCGATCCCCGCGCCGAAGTGTCTGCCCATTATCTCGTGTATGAGGACGGACGTATTCTTCAGTGTGTGCCCGAAGTCCGGCGGGCCTGGCATGCCGGGCGCAGTTCCTGGAAAGGCGAGACGGACCTCAATTCCCGTTCGATCGGCGTGGAAATCGTCAATCCGGGGCATGAATTCGGCTACCGGCCATTTCCGGATGCGCAGATCGAGGCCGTGACCGCACTTGTCGGCGACATTTGTCGGCGGCATGCCATTGCGCCCTGGCGGGTACTTGCCCACTCGGACATCGCGCCGGATCGCAAGGAAGATCCGGGTGAACTGTTCCCCTGGTCCCGCCTGGCGGAGGCCGGCGTAGGTCACTATGTCCCGCCCGTTCCCCTCGGCTCAGGGCTCTTCATGCAGGAAGGCGACAGCGGTCAGCCTGTCGAGGCCTTGCAGTCTATGCTGGCGCTCTATGGCTACGATATCGCCATTTCGGGGCGGTTCGACGAGAAGACCCGGTTTGCTGTCACCGCTTTTCAGCGACATTTCCGGCCGGAGAAGGTGGATGGGGTTGTCGACCAGTCGACAATCGAAACCCTCAACGCTCTTCTGCGGAAGCTTCCCTCGTTGTCCTGACGCGGTCTGCCGGGGGGATGGCCAGGGCATCTTCTCTGCGTTCCGGCACCATTTGCGGGATGAATGCGATGGATCGGCTCGTGAAAAGATGTTGCGGTGCATCATTTTTTGCTGCGGGAAAAACGGCCGGTGTCACAGTTTTTCTCAGGTTTGTCGGGCGATTGCCCGATTGAGAGCCAGTTTTTGCCTTAAACTGCGACAATTGACAAAGTATGGCGCCGGTTTTGGGTAAATTTCTGTTATTTTTTGAAATAATTCGTGATTGAATCGCGCCCAATTTGGTCCCATAGCTCCGGCATTCCTCCGCCCCGAATTGAATGCAACAAGAACCAAAGGGCTGGACTGAATGTTACGGTCACTGAAACGACTGACTGGGGCGCTGTGCCTTTTCGCCTATGCAACAACACTTGCCGCACCGGCCGCCATGGCTGCCGGCTCCGGATCCAAGCCGATCCTGCACATCATTGATGCAGACGAGCAGGCGGATGCCGGGGCTGTCAAAGCCAAGACGGTCAGGAAAGCAAAGCGCAAGTCGTCGACGAAATCCTCGAAGACCGCGCACACCAAGGTCCGCAAGGACAAGTTTGCCTCGCTGATCCGAAAGGCAGCAAGCAAGCATGGTGTGCCGATCAAAATCGCGAAAGCGGTCGTCGAAGTGGAGAGCAATTTCAATCCTCGTGCCCGGGGCAGTGCCGGGGAGGTCGGTCTGATGCAGATAAAGCCTGCGACCGCTCGCGGGATTGGTTATCGAGGCCCCACCAAGGCGCTTTACGATCCGGCCGTCAACCTGGAATGGGGCATGAAGTATCTCGCTGGTGCGCACAAGCGGGCCAACGGCGACTTGTGTGGAACCATCCTGCGTTACAACGCCGGCCACTATGCCAAGCGCATGAATCCGGTCAGCAAGCGCTATTGCTCGAAAGTCAAACAGATCTTGGCGTCCAGCTGATCGCCGGTCCCAGGGGGCACCGTCTGCGAGGCGGGGTGCCGTTTGAATGGAAACCCCGCCGGGAGTCCGGCGGGGTTTTGTCGTCCGGGAGGAAGCTCAGCCAAGCTTCTGCCGGGCCGCGGGAACGGAGGCCGGAACAGGCGTTCCCTCAGGCACATCCGGGGCCGGCAAGGGTTGGCCGAGAGCGTTGACCATTGGAATGACACCAGCCCAGATGTCCGTGCCGAGATCTTCCTGATCGTCCACCGGTCCACCCGTTCGAATCTTTATGCTTGCGTGTTCGATATCCAGCACAAGGACACCGGTTGCCTTGTGTTCCTTGGGCATCATTTCTCGGCATTCGTCCCAGCGGCCCGGGAGCAAGTGGTCCGTAATCGCGGCAAGGGCATCGATCTGTTCCTGTGAGTCTTCGACAAGCCGAGCGGTACCGTGAACAATGGCGCAGCGATAGTTCATGGAATGGTGGAATGCCGAACGAGCGACCACGAGCCCATCGACAAGCGTCACCGCCAGGCTGGCCGGTACACCCACAGAATTGTCCTTGATGATCCGCGTGGTGCTGGCACCATGAATGTAGATCTTGTCTCCAATCCGGGCATAGGCCATCGGAATGACCATCGGCCTGTCTTCATGCACAAACCCGCAATGGGCGACGAAACCGGCATCCAGAATTTCATGGACACGTTTCCGGTCGTATCCGCCGCAGTTCATCTGTCTGATCCTGGCGTATTTCGGCAGGCCGGCCGCCTGCCGTTTTTCCATAGAGGACATCTTTTGTCTCCACTTGAGAAAGTCTTGCTTGTTTGCTTTTGTTTGTTTGATATTTTGGTTCTGTAAAAGATCCGGTTTTTAAAAAATGACAGAACCAGTTTTTCCTGAAGGCATTCTGACGCTGGACCGGTTGTCCGATATTCCCCTTACGGAGCAGATCTATCGCGGTTTCCGGGAAGCCGTTCGCACCGGCCTGTTGCCCTCGGGCACGAAACTGCCGTCCACACGCCGCCTGGCAGCCCGGTTGCGGGTCGCCCGCAACACCGTCAACGCGGCATATGACCTGCTTCGGGCTGAGGGCATCATTTCCGCGCGAACCGGTGCCGTGCCACGCATCACCGAAGGTTTGCCGGTCGAGGGGCTCTCAACTGCGGAGCAGGGCACCGTCGATGGGCCCGTGTTGTCGGTGCGGGGGGAACGCCTGTGTGCGAACTTGCGTGGTGAAGGCTGGGCTTTCCGACACGGTGCTCTGCAACCGGGAGCGCCTGCGCTCGACCTTTTTCCGTATGAGGAGTGGGCGCGCTGTCTGCGGCGGGCATCCCGGCTCGAGCGCAGTGCGGATCTGCACTACCGCAATTATGCAGGCGTGCCGTCGTTGAGGCGGAACCTTGCCCGTCATCTGGCAGCCGAACGTGGGGTGCGGGCCGAGCCGGAACAGATCCTCATCACGTGTTCCATGCAGGCGAACCTCACCCTTCTCGCTCAGGTCCTGGCGGACCCGGGAGATGCAGCCTGGTTGGAAGAACCCGGGTATCTCGGTGCTCGCACGGCCTTTCATTCCGCGGGGCTTCAGATCCGGCCGCTTCCCACCGACCACGAGGGCGCGGATGTCGCAAGGATGGCAGCTGACCTTGTCTTGCCGAAGCTTATCTACGTAACCCCCTCCCACCACTACCCCTTCGGCGCCAGGATGCCGCTCGCGCGCCGTCTTGCGCTTCTGGAAACCGCACGCAATGCCGGGGCCGTCATTCTGGAAGACGACTACGACAGCGAGTTTCTGTTCTCCGGACGCCCTGTTGCTGCTCTCTATGGTCTGGCGGGGGAAGGGCAGGTTATCTACCTGGGAACCTTCTCAAAGAGCCTGATGCCAGGCGTGCGGATTTCCTATTGTGTTGTGCCCTCCGCTCTGGTCGATCCTCTGACCATGCTGATAAGAAACACGGGATGCGCTGCCAATGTTCAGGCGCAGGTCGCCCTTGCCCAGTTCATGGACAATGGCGGTTATCAGAAGCATCTCAAGAGGATCCGGCAGATCTACGAGGAAAGAGGGCGGGCGCTGGTTGGGGCGCTGAAGAGACGCCTCGGCAACCGTGTCGTGGTGGAAGAGCCGACCGGGAACGTGCAGCTTGCTCTGACGTTCCGCGAGAATGTGGACGACGTTTCCCTGGCACTGGCCATGCAGCAATCTGGCTTCGCGGTATCTCCGCTCAGCAATTGCTATCTGGAGAAGAGGGACAGAAGTGGATTGATTCTGGGGTTTGCCGGCGCGACGCCGGACGAAATAAGGGATGGGGTCGAAGTTCTGGGAAATCTTCTGGAGACATTCGGTGGAAGGGAAGACACCGCCGGAAACGAGAAATGAAAGCGTTCAGGAAATAAGATTGATCAAGGCCATTCCGGTGGCCAAAAAAACCAGGGCCAGTCCGGAAACAAGCAGCAGGTTCTCCCGAATGCCTTTGAAAGTATCGGGTATGTACAGATCCTGTTCTGCGATGAGCGCTTCGTCTTCTCTGAAAGACTCCGGCTCATTGGGAATTGTATTTGTAATAGGTGACAAAGCGAACTCTTTTACTAATTGAACTGGCAGAAAGATAGAGCTGCATATTTGAAAGCCGCGTTAACATAGATGACGTGAAAGTATTAATTCATCGCAATATTACCGAGGAATGAAAGTCATGTATTTAAGTAAAACTTTAATTCAATAAGAATGCGGGCAAATGCCGCCAGAACTTCGCGCATGCCGCGAGCTCCGGAAGCAGGGCTAACTCATTGTTCAGACTTTCATGTCAAATGTTTTGAAGAAACAAGGAGGATTGGGTGAGCCTGGATCTTGCCTCACTGACATTCTTGCTGGTCGAAGACAGTGCCTATATGCGCACGATCCTGCGGACAATGCTGCAGGGCTTCGGCGCACGCCGTATTGTCGAGGCCGAAGATGGTGCTTCCGGCCTGGAGGCGATGGACCGTGCGAATCCGGACATCCTGATCCTTGACTGGGTCATGCCAATTCTGGACGGCGCTGACATGGTGCGCATGATCCGCAGTCCGAACAACCCTTTCGCCTATATTCCGATTATCATGGTCACGGCGCATACCGAACGTAGCCGGATTGTTGAAGCGCGCAGGCTCGGGGTTCATGAACTGCTGTCCAAGCCGATTTCAGCCAAGGCGTTGTATCAGCGCGTTTCAAGCGTGATCCTGCATCCGCGTGATTTCATCAAGACGGCAACCTACTTTGGTCCGGCACCGCGTGAAATCCGCAACCGTCAGAAAATCTGGCAGGGCGCCCCGGGGCAAGGAGGCGGGCAGGGTGAAGGGGACGGAAACGTCACTGCCATCGGGTAACTTCTGGAAAAACTGAATATCAGGCTGCGGACTGCGCCGCTGACCTGTTCGCGATTGCCTTGAGGGAGCCGTTCACGACCTCAACATTCCCGGCTTCAAGAGCTTCGGCGAATTGTGCGAGGATGTCGAGATCCACGGTATAATGATCCAGCAAAAACTGCGAAAGAACATCAATCGGAAGATGTTGGTAGCCTTCGATTGCCGCCATCAGCGCTTCTATCGTGTCTAGCCGTTCGCGCAGCTTGATCATGGGATTCCGTTGAGCCGATATTCTTCCAATCTGGAGTGACATAGTTAATAGTGCGTAAATCTACTCCACGCAAGAGTGTGTCCGGACGAGAACCCCTTGCACGGAAACGGTCCACAGAAAAGTTGCAGAAATCGGCAGAAATCTTGGTAAAAATGACTGTAATATGAAATTTTGCCTCCGCAAAAAACAGGACAATACATGGCCAAAATCATTTACGTTCTGAACGGACCGAATCTCAATCTGCTCGGAAAACGGGAGCCTGAGATATACGGCTCTCAAACGCTTGATGATGTGCAGGCGCTTTGCGAGACCACTGCGGGAAGGGACGGATTGCAGGTGGTCTTTCGGCAAAGCAATGCCGAGCACGAACTGATCGGCTGGATCCATGAAGCCCGCGAAACGGCGTCGGGTATCGTCATCAACCCGGCTGCTTACACCCACACGTCGGTCGCAATACTTGATGCCTTGAGCGCCTGTACGTTTCCGGTGATCGAAGTCCATATCTCGAACATCCACAAGCGCGAGAGCTTCCGGCACCACTCATATGTTTCCGCAAGGGCCGACGCCGTTATTGCCGGCTGTGGCGTTGAAGGTTACAGGCTTGCCATGCTGCACATGGCATCGCGCCTTTCTTGAGATCTGAGGGGCCACCTAATACCCGCAGCCGGTGAAGAACTCGGTTACGATCGTCTGTAGAATAATCTGCACGTCGAGGAAGAAGGTCTGCGTCTCGACGTATTCCAGGTCGCTCCTCAGGCGCATGAGGGCTGCATGGGCGTCTTTGGTTTCACCGCGATACCCCCGCACCTGGGCAAGTCCTGTAATTCCGGGGAGGGCACTGTGACGATCCATATAACGCTCGTCGAACTCCTCATAGGGAACGCCGGCAGCCAGCATGCCCGGAACATGCGGACGCGGTCCGACGAGTGACATCTCGCCTCTCAACACATTCATGAGCTGCGGCAACTCGTCGAAGTTGCTGCGCCTCAGGAACCGGCCTATCCAAGTCACGCGAGGGTCATTTGTCACAGTCTGCGACACGCCGGACTGGTCGCAGAGGTCCACGTACATCGTCCGGAATTTCAGTATGGTGAAGGGCGTGCCGTTCAGCCCGTAACGCTGTTGCCGGAAAAAGACCGGTCCGCGACTGGTCAGCTTGATGGCAAGAGCGACGGCAACAAACAATGGAAACAGCAGAAGCAGTCCGGAAGCGGACCCGAATATGTCGAGGCTTCGTTTGAGAATGCCTTGCACCAGGCGTCCTGACTTCCGCCGGCCTCCAAGGCTTGAGGGGTATTGCGAGGATTTGCAGTCTATCGCGGTACCCATGGTCTCGATCTTGGCGAAATCGAGGGTACTCTTTCGACGGCCGTTTCTATCGTATGGAATAGTTTCCTCAGCCAACTCGCGAGCCTCAACCCGATACACAGAGATAAATGGGTTTGCAGGTTCACCTTATTCAGTCGGGGCTCTTAACGCTACGGCATTGTAAACAAGTG
>NZ_JBNKYW010000104.1:0-3346 GCF_050301095.1 Roseibium sp. | reverse complement strand
TTGATTCTGGCAGCCGGAAACGTTCTGGGTGTCGCGAAGGTCGAGGAAGACATTTCCGTTGCCTCAAGCGAACCGGAGGCGAATTTTCACACAGTCGTCAAAGGCGATACGCTCTGGAAGATTTCTGAAAAGGCCTATGGCAATGGCGCCAGGTATCAAGCGATCTTCGAAGCGAACAGGCCAATGCTTTCCGACCCGGACAAGATTTGTCCCGGTCAGGTCTTGCGTATTCCTGCTCCTTGATCGCGGCTTTTTCCGGGCCGGAACCCTACCCCCGGGCGAAAACCGAATGCAGGCGCTCCGTCTTCAAGTCAGAGCGCCTGCATTTGACGGAATAGCTTCGGCTATTCCGCTGCCCTGTCGGATATCCAGCCTGGAACCTGAGCCTTCGCCGTGCCCGTCACTGCCGCTTCGACGCAATCCCTGATGCCTGCCAGACGGGCATGGCGGCCGGAGATCCCATGGGCGTAATGCGCATACTTGCCGGAGTTCGTCATCAAGCCCTTGGCGTGCCGCGGGAATATAGGTTCGGTTATCGAGCACCAGCACAGATCGGGCAGTAAGCGAACGCCGGCTGCCGCCAGTTTTTCGGTCAACCCCTCACCGGTCGCCGCCAGCAGGGTGTCCCGTCCGGCAGTGATGATCATCTGTGTGGATGTGTTGCAGCGCCTGCCTGCAAGTAGCTCAACGATCTGGCGGATTTCCGACAGTGACGCATGGGGGCTGCCGATCGCAACGAGATCGATCTTGCAGTCGCCCCGGTTCAACTCCTTCCAGGCCGCGACAAGATCGGACCGGCGAATGACATGCCGCTCCGCGTCCGGAGACGGAGGAAGATACGCCTCCGGTGTAAGGCCGGCCACATGCAGCATCGGAGCACCTGATGTCGTGCCGAAAGCGGCGCAGAGCGCCTTCAGGTCATCCGTCGCCGGATTGGTTCCTTCAAGGCCCCTCAGCACCGGTATGTTGTTCGGAGAACACCGCCCCGCGAGCCAGCCCAGCAACGGCCAGAGCAGGTCGTCATGTTTATCAAGCGGAAGTTCCACCTCGACAATGGTTCGGGGAACACGCCCCGCTTCCGTGTAAACGCCGGCTTCCGGCGCGCGGCCCGTCATTGCAATGAAGAGATCCAAATAATCGGGATGTTTCGGTGAGCGTGCTCCAAGCACGCTATTGGCAAATATCACCGCATTGGATTCGGACCACCCTATCGTCTCCCCAAGTTCGGGAGCATCATCGAGTAGATAGGGAGCGCAAGTGAACACCGGCCGCACACCCATCTTCACATAGGCGTCGGCCAGACGGCTCGCGCGTTTGCCGAAATCTTGTGGAACATTCTGTGACTGCCAGTTTTCCCGGTCGACGGAAATTGCGTTTATAGTTGTCGGGATGGATACACGGGCGCCGAGGTCCGCAAGTTTTTCAGCAAATATCAGGTTGGCCGAATGAGCAAGGATACATCCGTCAATGTGCCCCTTGGTGACGTCGGTAAGCTCGACCGCACCGTTCACTGCGGCCATCAGACAGATGATTTCCATCGCCATCTTGTTTGCCGTTCCTGCCTTACCGCTCAGAACGCTCTTGTCCTTTTCCGTAAGGCATAACTGACCTGGTTCCACCCGGTCCAATTCGAGCGTGAAATCATCGGCGGACAGTCGGCCTTGTGAAAGCGTCGCGGAATTGCAGCGCGCCAGGCGTTCGTACTCTGTCTTCGGAAGCACAATGGTCGGTAACGGACGACCGAAGATGCGGTCCGAGACCAGAGCCCCCAACGTCAGGATCTCCTCATGTTCGCAAAACACCAGGGCCGCCGGCGCCAGGGCGTTCAATGACAATTGCAGTAAAACACCACTGCCGCTGCAGGAACCGCGGGACGTCGGCATCATCAGGATTTTCCCGGAAACCAATTGCCCATGGTTCGGATGATGAACGTCAATAATTCGCCCGGTTTCCGGATCCACCCCACCCCAGAAGCTGAGACCCTCGGCGCATTGCAGGATGTCTCCCGCAGCGTTCCCGTCGTTAATGATGCGGCTCTTCCCGTATGCCTTGCCAAATGCGTTGTTCAAAGTGCCCCCTGATGTGCTCTGATCGGTGATCTCTGTTTGCTTCCCGTCCAGGACAAACGGGGCTTTCAAGCAGCCGATAGTCCGGTTTTCGAAACGTCTGCGCCAACCGCATGCCGTCGATTGAACATCGAGGCGCTTTCCCCACGTTCTTGATGCCGGGGTAAAACCCGGCTGCCGAACAGCGTTACATGGGAATGCGGCCAGTCGCAGAATAGATGTATTGTATATTGGATACAATATGCAATTATTTCGAGATGCTAATCTGATATCAAAATTGTGCGGACCAGGCCGGATGCAGACAAGTCTCCTTCAGGCATTGCCGGTCACCGGCAAGGACAGTGGAGTGTTGTCAGAAGCGTTTCCTGACCGAAAAGCCCAGGCGTGCGCCGGTGTCGTCGATGCCTGCGTCCTCGTCGATTTCGATGGGCACAGCGATGACGAAGCTGCTTGCAAAGCCACCGGGAAGCACAGCCTTCAGTCCGATGCCGGCAGACCCAAGCGTCGTTGTTCCATCGTCATTGGCAGCGTTCCTCTTGTAAAGGAGCCCGTAGTCGACGAATCCGAAGGCCGAAGCCTGCCTGACGTAGTCCTGACCGAAATTCAGGTTACGGGACAACTGTAGGGATCCGATCAGACCACTGTCCCCGGAGGCAACCGAACTGTCGAAAGCCCTGCCAAAAGGATCACCGCCGAAGGAGATCTGCTCGATCGGCGGGAGGTCCTGAAAGGCATATTGACCGAAGGTTCGAAGCAGCAGGCTGTTGTTCTCGGACAGTTTGACATCAAGGTCCGCAGCCAATTGTACCAGTTGAAAATCCGGTCTTGCGCCAGACTGTGAGGCCAGCGGGGCGCCCTGACCGGTCGCAGCGAGGATATCGAGCCCCTGACGGAATTCCAGCCCGATGCTGAGATCGGCGAACCCGAGATCGTTTTCCATGTCCGCGGCAATAGAAAGCCAGCGATAGGAGTCTTCGGTCAACTGGTTGCCATGGCTTTCAAGCTTGGCGTTCTGGGAGTTAAAAGCGATCGTTCCGGTGATGCTGTGATCGAGAGTTCGCAGAAATGGATAGGACGCATAGATCCTGCCCTCGAGAGAAGACGACTTCAGCCCCAGGTTTTTTACCTCACCTTCCGGTTGGGCAATCGTTCCGGCAATCTTGTAGCCGACAAGAAAGCCGTCGTATCCGATTGGAACCTGTTGACTGATGCTGGCCAGGATCAATTCCTGCGGACTGTTGGGCACGGTGACCGCGGTCAGTTTGGTGGCCTCGAAGGCA
>NZ_JBNKYW010000103.1:0-29565 GCF_050301095.1 Roseibium sp. | reverse complement strand
AAACCGCCGAGCCTCGACGACATGGGCAAGCGGAAGGAACCGGCTGCGGCCCGTCCGAAGCCGGTCCGCGAGGAAGGCGCCGAAGAAGACCGCAACAAGGGCCTCCGCGCCGTCAAGCGGCCCAAGCAGGCCCCGGCGCCGACCACGCGCCCGCGTGGTGGTGATGACCGCCGCCGTTCCAAGCTGACGATTTCCGCGGCCACGGGCGGCGACGACGGCCAGAGGGCCCGGTCGCTTGCTTCCATGCGCCGGCGGCAGGAAAAGGCCAAGCGCGGCCAGCAGCAGGTGGTGCGCGAGAAGATTTCCCGCGAAGTCACCCTGCCGGAAGCGATCACCATCCAGGAACTCGCCAACCGCATGGCCGAGCGCGCCGTCGACGTGATCAAGCTTCTGATGAAGCAGGGGCAGATGCTCAAGATCAACGACGTCATCGATGCCGACACGGCCGAGCTGATCGCCGAGGAAATGGGCCACACCGTCAAGCGTGTCTCCGAAGCCGACGTGGAAGAAGGCCTGTTCACCCAGGAAGACGATCCGGCAACGCTTTTGCCGCGCCCGCCGGTGGTGACCATCATGGGTCACGTCGACCACGGCAAGACCTCGCTGCTCGATGCGATCCGCAAGTCCAAGGTGGTCACCGGCGAAGCCGGCGGCATCACCCAGCATATCGGCGCCTATCAGGTCGATCAGGACGGCAACAAGATCACCTTCATCGACACGCCTGGCCACGCTGCCTTCTCGCAGATGCGTGCCCGCGGCGCCAAGTCGACCGATATCGTGATCCTGGTTGTGGCCGCCGACGATGGCGTCATGCCGCAGACCAAGGAAGCCGTTGCGCACGCCAAGGCGGCGGACGTGCCGATCATCGTCGCGATCAACAAGATGGACAAGCCGGAAGCCGATCCCAACCGGGTCCGTACCGAGCTGCTCAGCGAAGAGCTGGTTGTGGAATCCATGGGCGGTGACGTCATCGACGTGGAAGTTTCCGCGAAGTCCGGCCAGGGCCTCGACAAGCTCCTGGAAATGATCCTGCTGCAGTCGGAAGTTCTGGAACTTCAGGCGAACCCTGACCGCACCGCGGAAGGTATCGTTATCGAAGCCCAGCTCGACAAGGGCCGGGGTCCGGTGGCGACGGTTCTGGTGCAGAAGGGTACCCTCAAGCCGGGCGATATTCTGGTCGCCGGTGCCGAGTGGGGCCGCGTCCGCGCCATGCTCGACGAGAACGGCAACCAGGTGAAGGAAGCAGGTCCGGCCAAACCGGTCGAGGTGCTGGGCTTCCAGGGAACGCCGGAAGCCGGCGACATGGTCGCCGTGGTCGAGAACGAGGCCCGCGCCCGTGAGATCACCGACTACCGCCAGCGCCAGATCCGCGAAAAGGCCTCCGTGGTTGCGTCCGCAGCAAGGGGATCGCTCGAACAGATAATGAAGGGCATGCAGGAAGCCGGAAAGAAGGAATTCCCGCTGGTCCTGAAGGCCGATGTGCAGGGTTCCGCGGAAGCGATCGCCCATGCGCTCAACGAACTCGGCAACGAGGAAGTTGGCGCACGCATTCTGCTGTCGGGTGTCGGTGGCATCACCGAAAGCGACGTTACTCTGGCCCTGGCCTCCAAGGCGCCGATCCTCGGCTTCAATGTTCGTGCCAACAAGCAGGCTCGTGAATCGGCCGCCCGCGAAGGCATCGAGATCCGTTACTACAACGTGATCTACGACCTCGTTGACGACATCAAGGCGGCCCTGTCGGGCATGCTGTCGCCGGAACGCCGCGAGACCTTCCTCGGCAATGCGGAGATCAAGGAAATCTTCCACATCTCCAAGGTCGGCAAGGTGGCGGGCTGTCTGGTCACCGAAGGTGTCGTGGAACGCGGCGCCAATGTCCGCCTCATCCGCGACGACGTTGTCATCCACGAAGGCGAACTGGGCACGCTCAAGCGCTTCAAGGACGAGGTCAAGTCCGTCGAATCCGGTCAGGAATGCGGCATGAACTTCGTCAAGTACCAGGACATGCGCCCGGGCGACATCATCGAGTGTTTCCGCGTCGAGCAGATCGCCAGAACGCTCTGATCGCAGGCGCTTGGCCGCAACATTCAGGGACTAGCCGCGGCAAGCCGCAGGCTGATCCGGAAAAGGACAAGAGGGCGCGCGAAAGCGCGCTCTTTTTCTGATTGCGCCGCTTTTGACGCGGCATATACGCTGGATACCGGATGTTCGCGCAAGGACCGGCGCGTCTACGGAATGACGGTGGCAAGGACAATAAAAATGGCAAGACATCACGGACAGGACAGCCGTGGCCCGTCACAGCGCCAGCTGCGCGTTGGCGAGACGGTGCGCAAGGAGCTGTCCGACATTCTGACACGCAGCGGCTTCTCCGATCCGGACCTGGACGGGGTCATCGTCACCATCCCGGAAGTGCGCATGACGCCGGATCTGCGCCTGGCCACCTGCCTGGTCATGCCGCTTGGCGGCAAGAATGCGGAAAACGTCGAAAAGGCCCTCAACCGCAGCGCCAAGTTCCTGCGTGGTCAGGTGTCCCGCCGGCTGACGCTGAAATACATGCCGGACCTGCGCTTCGTGCTCGACACGCGTTTCGATGACGACGACCGCATCGAGACCCTGTTGCACTCCCCGGGAGTCGCCCGGGATCTGGGTGCGGACGAAGAGGAATAATCTCCGCTTGCCGGATGACCGGCCCAATTCCGCTTGTCATCCCTGCACCCGCATTCGCGGGCATAAACTCCGGCAGGGATCCAGTAACCGCAGACTTCTGGATTGAGACACGGGACGATCGGCGAACAGCGGGATTACTGGATCCCGGTTTCTCGCGCGGCTCGAACCGGGATGACAATCTGAAGGACTGTGAAGCACTTCATGTATTGAGCAGACCCATGGCACGTCAGAAACAGGTCAAAAGAAAAAAGAACGCCATCAACGGTTGGCTGGTCCTCGACAAACCGTACGGACTGACCTCCAACGAGGCGCTGGGGCGTATCAAGCGGATCTTTTCACCGGAAAAGGTCGGCCATGCCGGCACGCTCGATCCGCGCGCGTCGGGGCTGCTGCCGGTGGCCTTCGGCGAAGCCACCAAGACGGTTCCCTTCGTCATGGACGGGCGCAAGGTCTACCGCTTCGAGGTGACCTGGGGCGCGGAAACCAATACCGACGACACCGAAGGCGAGGTGACGGCAACCTCGGATGTCCGGCCGGACGCAGACGCCATTTCGGCTGTCCTGCCCGA
This sequence comes from Roseibium sp., assembly GCF_050301095.1. Classification (GTDB taxonomy): domain Bacteria; phylum Pseudomonadota; class Alphaproteobacteria; order Rhizobiales; family Stappiaceae; genus Roseibium. The sequence goes on along the minus strand of NZ_JBNKYW010000103.1, from coordinate 26,333 downwards.
GTTCGTCGGCACCATCATGCAGGTGCCGCCGAAATTCTCCGCCATCAAGGTGGCGGGCGAGCGTGCCTATGACCTTGCCCGTGAGGGCGAGGAGGTGGAACTTGCTGCCCGGCCCATCGACGTGCACCGGCTGGATCTGGTCGCTTGCCCGGACGGGAACCGGGCCGTTTTCGAGGCCGAATGCGGCAAGGGCACCTACGTGCGCGCGCTCGCCCGCGATCTCGGCCGCCGTCTTGGAACATGCGGCCACGTCACCGAACTGCGCCGCCTGCTGGTCGGCCCCTTCGGCGAAGACGACCTGATCGAGCTGGACGAGATCCTGGAAGCGGCTGAAGAGCTGGACGAGGGCGAAGGCATCGGGGCGCTCGTTGCCGAATTCATCCTGCCGGTACGCGATGCCATGGACGAGCTTGTCGAGGTGCCGGTCTCGCTCGACGACGCCGCGAAAATACGCAAAGGCATGGCCATCTTGCTGCGCGGCCGCGACGCGCCGCTCAACCAGGAAGTCGCCTTCGCCAGCCATGCCGACGTGCCGGTCGCCATCGGTTCAATTGACAAGGGCCGGTTCCAGCCGACCCGGGTGTTTCATCTTTGAGAATTGGCTTTGGCGGCAGACTCCAAGAATCCTCTGGCTTTTTCCCTTGTTTTCTGCCATATACCGCCGCCATTGGGCACTGACGCCCAGTTCGTCCGGAAGGATCCTTTGCTGAACGACATCTCGGCTCTGGAGAAAATCGGATCAGGCCTTCGGGCAGTTCAACGCGTCCGGTCAACGGACCCCACTCTTTGAAAGGAAAGAGCGATGTCGATTACTGCAGAGCGTAAAGCCGAGCTCATGAAAGAATTCGCGACCAAGGAAGGCGACACCGGCTCTCCGGAAGTCCAGGTTGCGATCCTCACCGAGCGGATCAACAACCTGACCGAACACTTCAAGGCACATGGCAAGGACAACCACTCCCGCCGCGGCCTTCTGAAGATGGTTGCGCAGCGCCGGTCCCTTCTGGACTACACGCGCGGCAAAAGCGAAGAGCGCTACAAGTCGCTCATCGAGCGTCTTGGCATTCGCCGCTAAGATCCTGAAAACTGAGACGCGGTGGGTGGAATGCCCGCCGCGTTTTTCCTTTTGAAGCGTTTCCCGCGAAAGAAATTACCGCATTCGCAAGTGGAAACGCGCCACAGACCTCTTGAGCGTTTCCATTTGATTGCAAACGCTCTATAGAAACCTCGTGACATGTCATGGGGCAGGATTGCCGGCTTCTTTCACCATCCGATATCGAAAGCAGCTCGTTGTCTTGCCCGTGACCTGTCCGCCGGTAACCGGCCCATCCGGGGCCGACCGGGAACGTGCCCGCCATATATGCGCCGTACCGAAAGCGGCCGGGGCGGGCAAAGCTGTAAGGACAGATGATGTTTGATGTACATCGTGTAGAAGTCGAGTGGGGCGGACGCCCGCTCGTCCTCGAAACGGGCAAGGTTGCCCGTCAGGCTGACGGCGCCGTGATGGCGTCCTATGGCGAAACCAAGGTTCTGGCGACGGTAGTCTCCGCCAAGGAACCGCGCCCGGGCCAGGATTTTTTCCCGCTGACCGTGAACTACCAGGAAAAGGCATTTGCCGCCGGTAAGATTCCGGGTGGCTATTTCAAGCGTGAAGGCCGTCCGTCCGAGCACGAGACACTGACCTCCCGCCTGATCGACCGTCCGATCCGTCCGCTGTTTGCAGACGGCTACAAGAACGACACCCAGGTGGTCATCACCGTTCTGTCGCACGATCTGGAAAACGCTCCGGACATCCTGGCGATGGTTGCCTCTTCCGCTGCCCTGACCCTTTCCGGCGTTCCGTTCATGGGCCCGATCGGTGGTGCGCGCGTCGGCTACATTAACGGCGAATATGTTCTGAACCCGCTGGTCGACGACATGCCGGAAAGCTCCCTGGATCTGGTCGTTGCCGGTACCAACGACGCCGTTCTGATGGTGGAATCGGAAGCCAAGGAACTGGACGAAGACACCATGCTCGGCGCGGTGATGTTCGGCCATAAGGGCTTCCAACCGGTGATCGATGCGATCATCAAGCTGGCGGAAACCGCCGCCAAGGAACCGCGCGAGCTGGTACTGCCGGACCATTCCGCCCTTTACGGGCAGATCAAGTCCATGGCCGAAGCCGACCTGACCGCGGCCTACAAGATCACCTCCAAGACCGAGCGCAAGGCAGCCGTCGACGCCGCCAAGGCCAAGGTTGTCGAGGCGCTGATCACCAACGCCGCAGAAGGCGAAGCGGTCGAAGCCACGGTTCTGGGCGAGCAGTTCAAGAAGCTGGAAGCCTCGATCGTCCGCGGTGCCATCATCGAAACCGGCACCCGCATCGACGGCCGTGATCTGTCCACCGTGCGTGCGATCAATTCCGAAGTCGGCATCTTGCCGCGTGCCCATGGCTCGGCTCTCTTCACCCGCGGTGAAACCCAGGGCCTCGTGGTCGCGACCCTCGGCACCGGTGAAGACGAGCAGTTCATCGACCTGCTGGAAGGCACCGTGAAGTCCCACTTCATGCTGCACTACAACTTCCCGCCCTATTCCGTGGGCGAAACCGGCCGCATGGGCTCCCCGGGACGCCGCGAAATCGGCCACGGCAAGCTGGCCTGGCGCGCGATCAACCCGATGATGCCCGCGCATCACGAGTTCCCCTACACCGTCCGCGTCGTATCCGAGATCACCGAATCCAACGGTTCGTCCTCCATGGCGACCGTCTGCGGCACCTCGCTCTCCCTGATGGATGCAGGCGTTCCGCTGAAGGCACCGGTTGCCGGCATCGCCATGGGTCTCATCAAGGAAGGCGACCGTTTCGCGGTTCTGTCCGACATCCTGGGTGACGAAGACCACCTCGGCGACATGGACTTCAAGGTGGCCGGTACTTCCGAAGGCATCACCTCTCTCCAGATGGACATCAAGATCGACGGGATCACCGAAGAGATCATGAAGGTCGCTCTGGGTCAGGCCAAGGACGGCCGTATCCACATCCTGGGTGAAATGAGCAAGGCCATCACCGAGGCACGTTCCGAACTCGGCGAACACGCGCCGCGCATCGAAGTCATGAAGATCCCGGTCGACAAGATCCGTGAAGTCATCGGCTCCGGCGGCAAGGTCATCCGCGAGATCGTGGAAAAGACCGGCGCGAAGGTCAACATCGAGGACGACGGCACCGTCAAGATCGCCTCTGCCGACGGCAAGGCCATCAAGGCGGCGGTCAACTGGATCAACTCCATCGCCGCAGAGCCGGAAGTGGGCATGATCTACGAAGGCACGGTCGTGAAATGCGTCGACTTTGGCGCTTTCGTGAACTTCTTCGGAGCCAAGGACGGCCTCGTCCACATCTCACAACTTGCTCCGCGCAAGGTCGGCAAGGTCACCGATGTGGTCAAGGAAGGCGACAAGGTCTGGGTCAAGCTCATGGGCTTCGACGAGCGCGGCAAGGTGCGCCTGTCCATGAAGGTCGTCGACCAGGAGACCGGCAAGGAAATCCCGAAGGAAGACGCTGAATAAGCGACTCTTCCTTCAGAGAAGACCAGAAAACGCGCGAGGGCACCCCGCTCTCGCGCGTTTTCTTTTGTCCTGATGGATGGAAGATCTGCCGCCGGAAGCCTCGTGCGAAGCGGGGCGCTTATCCGGCGCGTTTGGCCAGATTGTCCGCGAAGGGTTTTCGGACCATGAACTCGAAGAAGTCTTCCTCCGGCATGGGTTCGCCGAGGTAGTAGCCCTGAACCAGGCGGCAGCCCAGCCGGGCAAGGATGTCGCATTGTTCGCGGGTTTCTGCCCCCTCGCAGACCACCTCAACATCCAGTTTCGCAGCCATGGAGATGATCGCCTCGACCATGGCCTGGTCGTCCGGGTCGTCTTCCAGATCCAGGATGAAGGAGCGGTCGATCTTGAGAATGTCGATGGGCAGGCGCTTGAGATAGCCGAGCGAGGAATAGCCGGTGCCGAAATCGTCGAGCGAGATTTTTACCCCGAGACTCCGGATCGCGTTCAGCAGGGCGACCGGATTGATCCTCTCGTCATCGAACATCACGCTTTCGGTGATTTCAAAGCGCAGGTCGCGTGGCTCCATGCCGGTCTCGTCGAGAATGTGCTTGATGGCATTTATGAAGCCGTCTTCCCGGCATTGCCGGGTGGAGATGTTGACGCTGATGCCGCCGGTTTCGATTCCGCGCTCTGCGCAGGCGGCATGAAAGAGGCAGGCCCGGCGCAGCACCAGTTTGCCCAGGGGAACGATGAGGCCGGTCTCCTCCGCCACCGGGATGAACTCCGCCGGCGCGACGGGCCCGAGCTCCGGATCGTGCCATCGCGCCAGGGCCTCGCATCCGTAGATCCGGCCGGAGACGTAGTCGATGATCGGCTGGATGTGAATGTCCAGCTGATCCTGCTCGATAGCGTTGCGAAGGGCGGTTTCGATCTGCAGCACCCGCGCCGTGCGGTCGTTCATCTGCCGGGCGAAGAACCGGAAGCGATTGCCGCCATCGGACTTGGCCTGATACATCGCCACATCGGCCTGCCGTAACAGGGCGACCTGATCGTTGCCGTCGTGGGGGCAGACGGTGATGCCGATGCTTGCGGTCAGGAAAACATCCTGCGCGCCTTCAAATTCGCTGCCGGTGGTAATGACGTCCAGAATGGCCTGGGCCTTGTGTTCGATCTCCCATTCGTTTTCGGCGTCGGGCAGGATAATGGCAAATTCGTCCCCGCCGAGCCTGGCAACCGTCTGGTTCCACTCTGCCACGGTCTGGATCCTGGCCCCGATCGCCTTCAGGATTTGGTCGCCAAATCCGTGGCCGTAGGTGTCGTTGACCGCCTTGAATCGATCAAGATCCGCAATCAGGAGCGCGGAGATCTTGCCTTCCTTTTGGGACTGGGCGATGGCCTGTTTCAGCCGGTCCTGGAACAGGGTCCTGTTCGGCAGTCCGGTCAGCAGGTCGTAGTTCGACTGCTGTTCGATCAGCTTTTCCTGTTCCTTGCGGTCCGAAATATCCAGGATCGTTACATAAAACGCGTCCTGATCGTTCCACTTCGTCATTCTGACGAAAGCTTCCAGCCAGACAGTACCGCCGCTTCGGGTGACCCCTTGCGCTTCATAGGCGGAAGGAACCAGCTCTCCGCGGCTGCGCAGCTCGCGGTAGGTTTTCAGCCGCTCATGTTCGAAAGGGGCGAATACCTTCCAGGCGGATTGGCCCACGAGTTCGTCCGGGCGGTCGACCGGGTATCCGAGCATTTCCAGAAGCGCCCGGTTTACATAGAGGATCTTCTCGTCCGCATGCACGACGACGCCCTGCATGGAACTGTCGATCAGGTCCCTGAAACGGGCATTGGTCTTGTGCACGGCTTCAAAGGCTTCCTCGAACAGGGACCCCAGAAGATTGTATTCGGCGATCCGGCCCGGCTTGTATTCGGCCAGGGTTCCACGCTGCCTGCGGGCAGTCGCATAGGCGATGAGAGCGGCCAGTGCCGGTGCGGTGAGGCGGTTGAGTATGAAGGCAGCCGCAAGGGAGGCGAGGACTGCATAAATGAGGAAGGGAATGAAAAACTGGCGGTAGCCTTGCCGAATATTCCCGATGATGTCGCTCGGCTGTTCCGTGTAGACGTAAATCGGATGAGAATACTCGTCCGGGTAGAGTACCGCCTTTTTATAGAGCACCTCGTCCTGCAGTTCGTACGCCTTGTCGTTGAGCAGGCTGACGGCGTTTGCGAAGGTTTTTCTGTCGGCAAGACCGCCCATGCTCGCAAGAACCTGATCGTCATGAGCGATTGCGAGACTGCCGGTTCCCAGCATGTTGGCGAGTGCGTCGAGCAGCGTGAAGGAATCGTTGAGCGAATTGCCCCCGATCAGGCGCGCGATGACGCGGCCGCTTTCCGGATCGATGATCGGAATGGCAATGATCGCGACAACGGAAATGGAATCCGTTTTTCCGTCGTCGTAAAGCCGCCAGACGTCGGGAGGGAGGGTCTTGAGCAACTGGCCAGGCAGGACCGCCGAGACATCGACGAGCGAGAGGGAAGCGTTCAGCCAGCCCATCTGGCGTTCGTGATCCAGAATAACGATGTCCGGGAACGATCCCGTCGCGTTCTGGTCGAGTTGTTGAATGATCCTGGTTGCGGCATTGCTGTCATAGGCCTTGATGGCATCGGTCAGATCCTGATCGACCGACACCGTGCGCAGCTGTGTTTCCAGTTGCTTGAGATGTGTTTCGAAAACGAGGCTTGCGAGCGCCTTCTCCTTCTCGGCATTGCGCGCGATCTCGAGCTTCGCGACCGAGAGGCTGCCGAGATAGGTGATCCCGAACAGGGCAACCGCCGTCGTTACCAGGCCCACGAAGAACAGGCCCAACACAATCCGGCTGTATTTTACCCCTGGGGCCTTGATCATTTTGAGTATCGGAATGCCCGTGCCTTGAGTTCATCCAGATGTTCGTTTGAATCGGTCCTCGTCACAAGTTCGAAGGCTCCGGAATACACAACTGGAACCTCGTCGCCCCGTCCGGCAAGGTCGAGTGCAACCGCCTCCGCCATCGCAACGCCGTTGTCGTCGTTCATGCGCATTACCGTCACTTCCAGCTGCCCTGCGGAGATGGCCTCAAGTTCCGCGCTGCCGCCACCCCAGCCGTTGGTGGCCGCGGCGCTGTCAAGGGCGGCAATGGCATCAAGAACACCAAGCGCGATATCCGTCGAACAGGAGTAGATAAAGGTCAGATCCGGATGGTTCTGGAGAATTTGCGTAGCCGCCTCCCTGGATCTCTGGCGGTCGTAGCCGACAAAATAGGACGCTTTCAGGTTCGGGGTATCGGCATCGGAATAGGCTTGCAGAAACGTGTTGCCGCGAGCCCGGCTGACATATCCCTGCGGCCCGTAGAGAATGGCGAAGTCTTTTTTCGCGCCGAAACGCTTCTTGTAGTAGTCAATGAGCAGGTTCGTGCCAGTCACATGGTCGAAGCCGACATAGAGAAACGGTTGCCGCTCCCGCCAGGCTCTGACCGGCGTGGTAATGTTCTGCAGGATCACCTTGGGCCGCCCTCGGGCAATCAGCCGCTGGACCAGCGCCTTGTGCCGCAGCACATCGAGCGTGAAGACCAGATAGTCCGGATCTTCCTTCAGGGCCGCGGCGATAAGGTCTGCCTGATTGCCGACAAAGGAGGGCGAACCGGAAAAGAAAGAGCCGATTTCGTAGGGAACCGCCAGCTCGTTCAGCCGGGCTTCAAAGGAAAGGAGACTGCGGCGCCAATAGTCCGAAACCTGTTTGCCGGGATAGATCACGGCGATTCTGGCAGTTCCCCTGTAGCCGGCCAGGGGGGAGGCGCTGGCGTTGACCCGCCTGGCGAAGCTGTCCGCATGGTTCTGCTGCCTTGGAGAGCGGGCCGAAAACTCCTCGAGAGACCAGAATTCGTCGAGAGACCTGGTTCCGCTCTGGGCCTGCGCGGGCGGGGCAATGGCACCGAAGAAGGTGAGAATGACAACAAGTCCGACCAGTCTGACCAAGGCGTTTCGTGAAACAGGACTATCGGACGACGGCATGACAGCCTCTGAGTGGGGAACGGGACCGGTTGAGCTATTAATGCGCTGCAAGTCTTAACAAATATTCCGGTTTTCTTAAAGATGTAATGGGATTTTGACGCTAGGTGAAAGTGTCCCGGTTGTCTGTTTTAAAGTAATTAAATTTCCGGTTGCGCCCGAAGGTGCATGACTCTGAAACTGAATTCGAGGTGTTACCTAAACGGCTTTCACGATATTCTGGGGAATGATGTCGGGATTTCCTAAAAATTCTTGCATTGCAACCTTGTTCATGGGGCGTGCCAGAACGAAACCTTGGATCAGGGAGCAGCCGATCTCGCTGATCAGGTCGCATTGCTCCTGCGTCTCCGCCCCCTCGCACACCACCTCGATCCCGAGCGATTCGGCCATGGAAACAATCGCCTTGACAAGCGCCAGACCGTCCGAATCCGGTTCCAGGCCCAGAATGAAGGAACGGTCGATCTTCAGGGTGTCGATGGGAAGCCGCTTCAGATAGCTCAGGGACGAATAGCCCGTACCGAAGTCGTCCAGCGATATCCTGACGCCAAGCGCATTGATGGCCTCCAGGATCTCGACCGGATTGACCCGCTGGTCGTCGAACATGACGCTTTCGGTGATCTCGAGCTGCAGGCGGGACGGCTCCATGGCGGTCTTGTCGAGAATGCCGGAAAGTCTTTCGACAAAGTCCCTGTCACGGCATTGGCGCGGCGAGATGTTGACGCTGATGCTGCCGATGTCGAGGCCCTGGTTGCGGCAGGACTGAAAGAAGCTGCAGGCCTCCTGCAGCACCCATTCGCCGAGAGGGATGATGAGGCCGCTTTCTTCGGCCACCTTTATGAATTCAGCCGGTGCCACGGAGCCAAGGCTTGGATGTGTCCATCTGGCCAGGGCTTCGCAACTGACGACCTTGCCGTTCGGATAATCGACGATCGGCTGATAGTTCAGGTGCAGTTCGCCGTTCTGGATTGCCTCGCGCAGCGATACTTCAATTCGTCCGGACCGTGCCGTCTGATCGTTCATGCGCGTGGCGAAGAAGCGATAGGAAGAGCCGCTCTCCGCCTTGGCCTGATACATGCTGGTGTCGGCCTGCAGCAACAACGCTTCGTCGTCTTCTCCGTCACCGGGTGACAGGGTAATGCCGAGGCTGCCCGCCATGACGACCCGGACATTGTTCTCCAGTTCGACCGGTTTCTCGATCTCGGCCAGGATTTCCCGGGCGACATGGTCGATCTGCCAGCGGTCCTCCGGGTCGCTCAGGATGATGGCGAATTCGTCTCCCCCCATGCGCGCAACCGTGGTTTCGGGACCGAGCAGTGCGGTGAGCCGCGCCGCCATGGTGGTGATGATCTGGTCGCCCACCTTCGGGCCATAGGTCTCGTTGACGGTCTTGAACCGGTCGAGATCGAGGATCATCAGGGCGGTCAGTTTGCCCTGATGCCTGTCGCGGTTCAGGGTCTGGTGCAGCCGGTCGATCAGAAGACGCCGGTTCGGCAGGCCGGTCAGAAGGTCGAAATTGGCATTTTTGGTCGCGAGTTCCTCCTGCCGCTTGCGCTCGCTGATGTCGGTAATCGTTGCATAGCGGGCGGTCTCGCCGTGCCATTCCGTCACGCGCACATGCTGCTCGAACCAGATGGTCCGGCCGTCCTTGCGAAGCCCCTTGATTTCATAGGCATGAGGGGTGTCGTTGCCTTGTTCCGCCTCGTAGTAGCTGCGCAGCCGGCTGCGCTCCTCGGGAGCATAAAGATCAAGGAAGGTCTTGCCTGTCAGAGCCTGCGAATCTCCCGGTTCATGGCCAAGCATTTTCAGAAGGGCGTCGTTGACGTAGAGAATCCGGTGGTCGGTATGGACCAGGACCCCGTGCATCGATCCGTCGATCATTTCGCGGAACTGGGCGTCGCGGGCGCGCACGGCCTCGAAGGCGGCCTGGAGCATCCGGGCGAGCTTGTTGAACTCGGTGATCAGTCCCGGCGACGGCGGCAAGACCGCCCTGTCCTGCCGCAGGTTGGTCGCATAGTCCAGGAGACGGCCCAGGGACGCACCCGTGACCCGGTTGATGAGAAACGCCGCACCGATTGCCAGGGCGGCAGTGTAGAGAAGAAACGGCGTGAAGAGGCGGCTGTAGGTGTCCTCGACTTTCTGCAGCGTGTCGACCGGCTGTTTCGTCACCACGCTCAGCCAGTGCCCGTCGATCCCCCGCATCAGCGGCGAGGCGACATAAAGATTGTTGCCCTGGAGGACGTAGCCGCTCATGTTTTCAAGGTTCAGGAGAGAGGCGGGAAGTTTTTCCCGGGTCAGGTCTCCAAGACCGGCAACAGCGTGCTCCTGGTGATAGAGCGCAAGGTTCCCCGCCTGAAGCGTCCTGGAAAGTTCGCCGGAGAGGGAAAAGGAATCCGTTATGGTCGTTCCGCCGAAGACCTTGCCGAGGACCCTGTTTGTTTCCGGCTCCAGAACCGCGACGGCAAGCGCTGCCGTGACCTGCACCGGATCCGTGGCATGATTGGTGTGGATGAACCAGATGTCGGGTGGCAAGGCCGTGCGTACGGTTTCGGGCAACTGGTTGGTGAGGTCGATCAGGCCAAGGCTGCCGTTCACCCAGCCGTATTCGCCCGGACGGTCGATCAGGAGAATGTCCAGAACGGCGCTGGTCATGCCTGCCGCCGCCTGTTCGAGCGCTTTCTTTGCCGCAACCTTGTCCCCTGCCTGAAGTGCGGTGTGCAGGTCCGGGGAAGTGCTGACAGCGCGGATCTGGCTTTCGAGCTGGTCGAGATGCTGCGTGAACGCCATTCTGGCCAGCGTTGCCCTCGACTTTGCCGAACGGGCTATTTCATGCTCTGCGATCGAGACGCTGCCAAGATAGGTAATCCAGAAAAGGGCGGCGGCGGTTCCTACGAGCCCGACCACAAACAGGGTCATGACCAACCGGCTGAAAGGCAGCGAGATACGGGCTCTCAACACGGCTCTCCTCATGTCCCGCATTCCGTCCCCCATCCAAGGCGGTCTACCAGGGCGGGCCCCTCGCTAATCCCGGTCACCGGCCATGCCTGGGACAGGCTTCCGGCAAATGATGTCTGCCTGAATATGCCGGTCATGCCAGCAAGTTTCAAATTGTAGGAACAGTACCTCCAGACAAGCACCAATCCTATCATGAAAAACTGGCCTCGTCGCAGTCTTGTGAGGGGGAGTTTCGGAATTATCCAGTGTAACAGGCGGAGGTTTATCTTTGATGAATTGAAAATGAGATTATTGATCTGGAAATCTATTGTTTCGCCTTTTTGTTCGGTATGGCGATTTCTTTTCAGGATAGTAAAAACTGGCACTAAACTTTTTTATTTTGACGCGGTTGCGCCGCGCATCAGGCGTTTGCCTCCTTGAATGAACCTGCTATACCGCCTGCGAATGTTGTGAACGAGGATCGCCATGAGCCAGATGCGTTTGGTTGTCGTCGGGGCGGGCGGGCGTATGGGCCGCGCCTTGACGCGAGCCGTTACCGAAACCGCCGGAGCGGAAGTGACCGCCGCCGTCGAGCGGGAAGGGTCGGAGCTTCTGGGAAAGGATGCCGGCGAGCTGGCAGGCGTGGGTGCACTCAATGTGCCGGTGACCGATGATCCGCTGACCGCCTTCGCCAAGGCCGATGGCGTGCTTGACTTTACCGCACCGGCCGCAAGCCTTTGGTTCGCCGAGCTGGCGGCGCAGGCGCGCATCGTCCATGTGATCGGAACAACCGGCTGGAGCGAGGGAGAAGACACGCCGCTTCAGGCCGCATCCCGCCATGCCAGGATCATCAAGTCGGGCAACATGAGCCTTGGTGTCAATCTGCTGGCCAGCCTCGTGCGCAAGGCTGCGGCTGCCCTGGATGCGGATTTCGACATCGAGGTTCTGGAAATGCATCACAAGCACAAGGTTGACGCACCTTCGGGAACCGCCCTGCTTCTGGGGCAGGCAGCCGCTGAGGGACGTGGCATCGACCTTGCGACTCATTCTGTGCGCAGCCGGGACGGCATCATGGACCCGCGCAGGACCGGTGATATCGGCTTTGCAACCCTGCGCGGCGGATCCGTCATCGGCGAGCATTCCGTCATCTTCGCCGGAGAGGGCGAGCGCATCGAACTGACCCATAGCGCATTGGACCGGCAACTATTTGCCCGTGGCGCCGTCAAGGCAGCGCTCTGGGGCTTCGACCAGAAACCTGGACTTTATTCAATGGCCGACGTGCTCGGCCTGAACACTTAGGCATGAACACCTAGCTTGAGGATTACGGCATGGATCGTCTTCTTGTGCTTGTCCGTCACGGACAAAGCGACTGGAATTTGAAAAACCTGTTTACCGGCTGGAAGGATCCGGACCTGACCGAACAGGGTGTGGCGGAAGCCCACAAGGCGGGCGAACAGCTCAGGGATCTGAAGCTGTCTTTCGATCTGGCCTTTACCTCCGTCCTGTCGCGCGCGCAGAAGACGCTGGACATCATCCTGGAAGAGCTCGGCCAGACCGGCCTTGAAACTCTGAAGGATCAGGCGCTGAACGAACGCGACTACGGCGACCTGACGGGCATGAACAAGGACGAGGCACGCGAGAAATTCGGCGAGGAGCAGGTTCACATCTGGCGCCGGTCCTACGACGTTCCGCCCCCCGGCGGTGAAAGCCTGAAAATGACCGCCGAGCGTGTTTTGCCCTACTACAAGTCGGAAATCCTGCCGCGTGTTCTGGCCGGGAAACGCACCATCGTCGCCGCACACGGCAATTCGCTGCGCTCCCTCATCATGGAGCTGGAAAACCTTACTCCCGAGGAAATTCTGAAGCGCGAGCTGGGGACGGGGACACCGATCATCTATCGTCTGGATGAGAACGGTTCTGTCCTCAGCGTGCAGGATCTGGCGGATTAGAATCCAAGTCAGTTTCTGCCCGGGCCGCTGACATAGCTCGCAAGCCGGCTGCATCTTTCTTCTTGAGGCGCGAAGCCTTCAAGGTTGGGCCGCGAATTCGAGAGTTTGTGGCCCTTCCGGCCTTCGCTCGCGACCAGATGCGTCGAAAGGGGTTTTGGGCCTCCTCGGGACGAAAGGGCAGTTGGTGAATGTCAGCAAATTGAGGGAGGGCGGTTTCCGCCCTCTTTTTTATTTGTACACATCTTGATTTTTTCCGGTGATCTCTTGGACGGTTGGAACTGAGCGGCGAGAAAACCTTTCCGAAATTTTGAAATAGTGGAAGATCGAGAATTGAAATTTTATTGCAAAATATTGTCGCGAACGAATTGTGACAGATGCCTCAAGACTGTCATCGTAATGTAATAATCCTTTATATTTCAGATATTTACTTTAGATTCACCTGTTGAATACACCTTCGCGCTGCGCTTTGTTGCAGTGCGGGAGAAAATTGTGTTCATTCGGCGATTTCACGATATGAAAATTGATTACAAGCTTTGGGGCGGCTTTTCGGCCATCCTGGTGCTGACTGGTGTCGTCGGTGTTGTGGCGACCGTTACGATCTCGGATCTGTCCGGCCAATCCAGGATTGCCGGTACGGCGACCGGCGCCATAGCACTTTTGCAGAAAGTCGGGGCCGCCAGGGAAGCCTATCTGGCGGCCCCGTCGGACCAGGCAGCCGGGCAGGTCGAACGCCTGGCGGATAACCTGAAAGAGCAGCTTGCCGACATGAATGGACGGGCACCGGAAGAGGCCGGTCCCGCCTTCGGCGTGGGCGGTGCGATCCGGCAGGTGGAGACACTCGAAACCGCATTCGCAAAACTGGAGACGCGGAAGGCCGGTCAGCGGCAAAAACTGGATAACCTCGGCGAAGCGGGCAATCGGCTTGCAGAGCGGACAGCCCTCATCAGCAGCATTGTCGGCGAGGTTCAACTGGAGGCCGCGGAGGCGGCCAAGGCGGCCGCCGTCACTCAAGCCGCCGCCCGTGAACTCACCCGGCATGCGGAAGTCCTGCATGCCGATGCCGAGGGCCTTGCCGCCAGGTTCGGTCACGGCGCCGACTTCAAGCAAAAGAACATGACGGACGAAATCCGGTCGGAAATCGACGCGGCGCTTGCAAGGATGGAGGGCACCGCCTCGAAGATCGAAAGCACCGGTGTTACAGGGCTGGAAGCCGGCCAGGTCGAGCGTGTCGTCACGCGGACCAGGTCTCTTGCCAAGGCGTTGCCGGACTTTCTTGCGGAAACAAACCTTTTCAACCGGATGGGAAAAAAGAAGTCCGTCGCGGACCTTGTCAGGAGCGTCGAACAAAGTGCGCAGAACCTGCGCTTTGCCTCCTACGAGGTTCTCGACCGGGAGCTTGCGGTGGCTGCGGAGGATCAGCGCAACCTGACGAATCTTCTGGAGTTGAGCGGACTGGCGATCAGGCTGGCCAATGCGGCGTCGGCGGCCCGTGCAGACACTCTTGAATTCCTGTCGAACTCGAAGCTCGACACTGCTCCGATCAGCCGCGAAATAGAGGAACTGTCGCGGGTCGCCGCCTTGCTGGATACCCGCACGGAACTGGCCGAAGCCTTCAGTGCGGCAGGCCCTGTCGAGGCAACTGTCGACCGGTTCCGGAAGGCCTTTGCAGAGATCGTCGCAACACAGCGTGATCTGGTTGCGCTTCAGGGGCAACTGGAAAGCGCCTCGGAGGCCGCCGGCCGTCAGATCACGGAACTGGCGTCGAGGCAGGGCCGGGACATTCAGCTGGGCGCCAAGCACGCCCAGACGGTGATAGTTGCCGCGGTGCTGGCGGCCGTTCTCCTGGGCATCGCGCTGGCGGCTGTCCTGAACAGCGCCATTACCCGCCCGATCAGGTCGCTGACCTCCGTCATGTCAAAACTGGCCTCGGGAGAGAACAACACGGAAATTCCGGGCCTTGCCCGGCGGGACGAAATCGGGGACATGTCCCGCACTGTCCGGGTGTTCAGGGAAAACGCCCTGGAGCGCGAGTGGCTGGTCGAACAGCGTGAGCGCGAGGAACTACAGCGCCTCAGCCGTCAGCAGGCGGTCGAGACCATGATTTCCTCCTTCCGTGAAACGGTTCGGGGCGTGCTGGCGTCGGTCGGCCAGACCGCGGCCGGGCTGGACGAAACAGCCCGGATGTTGACCCGGACCGCACAGGAAAGTGCTGAAAAATCCTGCGAGACGGAAGCGGCGGCCGGGATCGCCGGCCGGAATGTAAGCATGGTAGCGACGGCTGCGGAGGAGCTGACGACCTCGATCGCTGAAATCAGCAGCCAGGTCGGACGGACGACCGAAGTGGTCGAACGGGCCACCAGGGATACCCGCCTGACCAATTCCAAGGTCGCTGGCCTGGCCGAAGCTGCTTCAAGGATCGGTGAGGTCGTGACCCTGATCCAGGCGATCGCGGAAAAAACCAATCTGCTTGCCCTCAATGCGACCATCGAGGCCGCGCGCGCGGGCGACGTCGGCCGGGGATTTGCCGTCGTGGCCGCGGAAGTCAAGGAATTGGCCAACCAGACAGCGAAGGCGACGGAAGAGATATCCGGGCAGATCGCGGCGATCCAGTCGGCAACGCAGGACTCCGTCGGCGCAATTGCCGCCATCACGCGCACGATGGATGAAGTCAATTCCTACACCGGGGCCATCGCCGCCGCTGTTTCCCAGCAAGGGGCGGCTACCCGGGAAATCTCGCAGAACGTCCAGCAGGCCGCAGACGGGACCGCTACCGTCACAGCCAATATGACCGGGCTCTCCGGTGCGGTAGAGCAGACAGCCGTTTCGGCTGACCATGTGGTCCGGGCTGCGAGTGAGCTGGGCGGCAAGACCGAGGAACTGCGCCGGGAGGTGGACCGCTTCCTGTCGGATGTCACTGCTGCCTGAAGCTGTCCGGAAATGGCTGGGCGGTGCCTGGCACCCCGCCCCCTGACACAAGTCAGGTCGCAAGCAAATCGGCTCTCGCGTCCCTTCCGGAGCAGTCAAACTGCAAAGAACTTCCTGTCCCTGAAGTCAGAACATATGACCGGAATGGGGCCGGGAGCGGACGGTCGGGATGTGGACACGAAACCGGCGTAACAGACGTTCGCTTCAATCAGATTGATGGTGGGTTTCGGCCCTTAGCTGCCGTTCACTCATTGATATGCTGCTGCGGCGCAGTCCGCCGAAGCCGCCATTCATTGTCGCTGCGAAGACGGTTGGCCTCCAGGTAACGGCAATGCGGACAATGTTAACCTTCAGAGCGTCATGAGTATTTTCTCGACCAATCCCGAAAGCAGGTATTGTATCTAAACTCTAATTCTTGAGTTTTCGCACCACATTCACCTTTGGTCCCGAATATCCAAAATCAACCTGTTGAACCGGTTTAGGGTACTTCATGCCGAGTTGATGAAGGCCATCATGATGAGTGCGATAGTAAAGGCAATGATCTTTGTGTTCCGCCCGCATTTTGTTGGCAAGTTTAGCACGACGCTTGTCCAAATGGTGATTTCGCCATGGCTGAGGATTACCGTGATCGATTCGCAGTATTAGTGATGGAGACAGTGGGAACGGAACCACGGCAAGCCGATGCGCAAGTCCAAAACCGTAAGGCGATCTTGGAATTTTTTCAGATGCAACCCAGAAAACCGGGTTGTCACTCGTGATCAGCTCTACGTCTTTCGAGACTTCAAATGACCACGTCATATTTTCGATTAGGCGGGAAATCGGCTCTAGTTGCACAAAGCCCATGAGACCTGCCCGCCTGTCTACATTCAATTTTAAGCCGTCCTCTCTCCCCAAGTAGTCAAGCACCACCTCTTCTAATTTTGTATCTTCACCACTCTTTTGCTTAGAATTCCGCTCGCACTCGACCTGCATTGCGGTTATCCAACTTGCCATATCACCCGCAAGCGCTGCGAACTGGCGAATTTGTGCAGGACTTCGAACGAACATACTGGCTATAAAAAGTGCCATCGCGGCTTTCTCGTCGGCATCGAGCTTTTCACTGTTCGAAAGGCGCGTTAGGAGAGGTGCGGCCGCGCCTTCTGTCTTAGCGAGAAATTCTTCGATCTCATCAAACCGCTCTCCGTCTTCCACTTCCGGAGAATAGATATTGGTTTCAAGGCCAGTATTTTCAGGCGTCGAGCGCCTCGCATCACCACGCCGGCTATCATGAGTCCAGATGTAACCGTCCGCGTCACAGAAGTTCTTCAAATAGAAACGTGGGACGAAATGCTGCCGTTTGGTTCGATGCGCCATCTACATAATCTTAAATCTAAGTATGCTTTTCCATGTTTAGATATACGGAGCGTCTCAGGCGAATGCCAGAACATGTCCGCGTAGGAAATAACTTAAATTGCGAAAAGGCGCTTGCGACGGTTAAAGGTCCGCTTGTGTAAATGCATTCGAGCAACATCGCGGTCTCAGAGTATGCCCGCTTCCCGCCCTCATTAGTCCTTCACGCGCCAGGCAACAAACGGCAACTTTGCGGACCGGGTTGAAATCCTGCGATCGGCCGGAAAGGGGACGCAAAGCGGTCCATTTACGTTCATACCTCAGCGGGGCGGGGGAAGTCGCAGATTTTTACTTGTTTCATCTTTTGAAGCATTTCCGAACCCCGAAAGTCCTGCTGACCAAGGGGATCGGTTTGATCTTGTAATTCACGACCCAAATTAGGTCAGGAGGGCGGTGCTTGACACCGCCCTCTAATCATTCAGATGTCGAAGCCGCTCTGGGCCGCGATATTCTTCAGCGGCCGTTCCGGTCGGGCACCGACGTGACCGATGACATTGGCTGCGCACAGGCAACCGAGTTCGGCTGCATTCATCAGCTCATAGCCGCGCGCCAGCCCGAACAGGAAACCGGAGGCGAACAGGTCTCCGGCACCGGTCAGGTCAATGACATTGTCGACGGTTTGCGCAGAAACCTTGACCGTCTGCTCGCGGTTGATCGCCATGGCACCGTCCTTGCCGAGCGTCAGCGCTGTCAGGGCGCCGGAGTCCCGGGCAGCGGCGACGGCCGTGTCGAGATCGGACGTCTCGTACAGCGCTTTCAACTCATGCTCGTTGGCGAACATGAGGTCGACCGTACCGTCGGAAAGAAGGCCCAGGAACTCGCTGCGGTAGCGGTCGACGCAAAAGGAATCGGACAGCGTGATCGCAACCTGGCGGCCATGGGCATGCGCGATTTCCGCCGCCTTCAGGAAGGCCTTCTTGGCTTCTTCCGGGTCCCACAGGTAGCCTTCCATGTAGGTCACCGCGGAAGCGGCCACGACTTCTTCGTCGACGTCGGCGGGGCTGAACTCGGTGCAGGCGCCGAGATAGGTGTTCATGGTGCGCTCGCCGTCCGGCGTGATCAGGATCATGGAGCGCGCCGTCGGTTTCCATTCGCGCAGCCGCGGCGTGTTGAAATAGACCCCGGTGCCGTTCATGTCATGCGCGTAGGCATCGCCGAGTTCGTCTTCCGCGACCTTGCCGAAATAGGCAGGCTTGCCGCCGAGCGAAGCGATGCCTGCTGCGGTGTTGCCCGCGCTGCCGCCGGAAACCCGCACGGTCTGTCCCATCTTGTCGAAAAGGCGTACGGCTTCGTCCGTGTCGATCAGGCGCATGGCTCCCTTGACGAGGTTTTCCTCTTTCAGGAAATCCTCTTCCACATGGGCAAACACATCGCAAATGGCATTGCCGATACAAAGGGCGTCGAATCTGGTTTCGGTCATTTGGTCCTCTGGTTTCGCCGGCGGATCCGGCGTCAGGAATGGGGATTGGGGCGCAGGGCACGGTTGGCTTCCGGTTCCCTGATCTTGTCCCTGAAGGGGCTGGCGCGATAAACGCCGAGCATGTTCAGTTCCGCGCAGAAGAAGGCAAGTTCCTCAAGCGCAAGCGCAACAGCCGGATCTTCCGGATGACCCTCGACATCGGCATAGAACATGGAGGCGAAGAACTGGCCTTCGAGCTGGTAGGATTCCAGCTTGGTCATGTTGACGCCGTTGGTGGCAAATCCGCCAAGCGCCTTGTAAAGCGCGGCCGGCACGTTGCGGACCCGGAAGATGAAGGTGGTGATGACCGGCTGGCCGTTGTGGGCCGCCTCCATCTTGTCGCGGGACAGGATGACGAACCGGGTGGTGTTGTGCGCCTCGTCCTCGACATCCCGGCGCAGGATATCGAGACCGTAGATTTCCGCCGCCATTTCGGGCGCCAGCGCGCCGACGCTCGGATCGCCGAGCTCGGCGATCTGCCGGGCAGAACCGGCGGTATCACCGCCGACCATGGCCGTCAGGCCGAGTTCCCGAATGACGTTGCGGCATTGTCCCAGTGCGTGAATGTGGCTTTGCACCTTCTTCAGGCCTTCCACCGTCGCGCCTTTCGGCGCCATCAGCTGGAAGCGGATCGGCATGAAATACTCGCCGATGATGTGCAGGTTCGACTTGGGCAGGAGATGGTGAATGTCGGCAACGCGCCCGGCCACCGAATTCTCGATGGGGATCATCGCGAGATCGGCCGTACCGTCCGCCATCGCGGAAAAGCAATCCTCGAATGTGGCGCAGGGGATGGCTTCATAGTCCGGATAAACGCTCCGGCAGGCCATATGGGAATTGGCGCCGGTCTCTCCCTGAAACACGATTCTTTTTCTGTCGCTCATGGCTCTTTCCGCCTGGATCAATCCGCCTTCCGGCTGCGCCTCGTGAAGACAAGGGATTGATCGATCTGAATTTGCTGGCGCCCTTCGCTTTTCTCAATTGCGGAGGGCGCCAACGGCAAGGGATGTCAGAGGGCCCGGTAGGCGGCGCGCGCCCGCTCCAGGTCCTCCGGGGTGTTCACGTCCATCGGAGCACTGTCGATGATCGATACGTCGATCCGCATGCCTGCTTCCAGTGCCCGCAATTGCTCCAGCTTCTCCCGCACTTCCAGCGGGGACGGCGGCAGCTTCACGAAGTCGGCAAGCGCGCTGCGCCGGTAGGCGTAGATGCCGACATGCTGGTAGAGCGGTCCGTCGCCGCTCGGCGCGGTCGCACGCGTGAAATAGAGCGCGCGGTGCTGACCAGCGCCATTGGGGGTCGTCACGGCCTTGACGAAGCTCGGATCGTCGCGGAAGGCCGGGTCGGTGATCTCGGTCATGATCGTGCCGATGGAGACTTCCGGGATGGCCAGCGGGGCGAAGGCGGCCCGAATCGCTTCCGGAGCAATGAGCGGTACGTCGCCCTGCACGTTCAGCAGGACATCAAACTTTTCTTCCGGGTCGAGCTGCCTTGCGGCTTCAAAAATCCGGTCCGATCCGGATGCCAGATCCGGCCGGGTCATGACGGCCCTGCCGCCGTGGTCCTGAACGGCTTCGGCAACTTGCCTGTCGTCGCAGGCGACGGCGACCGGTCCGATATCGGCGTTCCGCGCCTGCTCGAGAACCCGCACGATCATTGGTTTTCCGCAAATGTCGGCCAACGGCTTGCGCGGCAGACGCGAGGCCGCCAGGCGGGCCGGAATGAGGACGAGAGCTGCGGTCAAAAGGAACTCCATTCAGCCGGATGGGCCGGTCAAAACGCAAAAATCGACCGCCGCGTCCGTTTGTCATATCAGATGCCCTTTTAAAGCTATGGACAGCAAGGTCAAAAAATTTGTAGGTTCCGGCAAATTTTAAAAAGCTGATAGGGCTCGCGGCCAGCGCTGCGGGCTCGGACGCGTATGAGCTTGGAGCCGGAGAGAATGGATTCCTTCACGCTGAACAAGGCCGCCGGTGCGGTTCTGATGGTTCTTATTCTGACAATGGGTGTCGGGATTGTATCCGATATCATCTTCCATCCGACGATCCCCGGAAAGCCGGGATACGAAATCGTCGTCGCTTCCGAAGAGGATGCGACCTCGGAAGTTTCGGCGGTTCCGGAAGTTGCTCCGATTTCCGAGCGCCTGATTGAAGCCTCCGCCGAAGACGGCGCGAAGGTTGCCAAGAAATGCGCAGCCTGCCACACGTTTGAGCAGGGCGGCGCCAACAAGGTCGGTCCGGCACTCTGGGACATCGTCGGCCGCAAGCCGGGCAGCCACGAAGGCTTTGGCTACTCCTCCGCGATGACCGCCTTTGGCGATGCCAACGGCGAATGGACCTTCGAGGAGCTGGACCACTTCCTGGCCTCCCCGAAAAAATACGTCGACGGTACCACCATGGGCTTTGCCGGTCTGCGCAAGCCGGAGGACCGGGCGAATCTGATCGCCTATCTTCGCGAGCAGTCAGATGCTCCCAAACCCTTGCCGGGTGAATAAAATTTCTGCTGCAAATATAGGTTGCAAGTAATATCGAGAAGCCGGGCCCCAAGCCCGGCTTTTTATTTGCTCATGTGAAAAATTAACAATTCTGATGTTACAATGCGGTGCTCCTGTTCTTTGAGGGGGTGAGCAAGAACTTTATGAGTTTGCATCGGCTGCGGAATATCTTTGCAAAATCGAACGGTACGTGGGCTGCCACCATCGTGGCTTTCGTCTGCTTTCTCGCGGGCATTGCAGTCACCGCGTACGTCGGGCAACTCGTTCGAGCGGACCTGATCGAAAAGCACAAGCGCGAAGTTGTTTCCGGACTGACCGAGGCCCGAACCCGCATGGAGGGGGAAATCAACGCGACCGTTGCGCGCGGTTTCGGGATGAGGGTCTATGTAGCGCAATTCGACGACAAGCCGTTTGATCCGGAGGATTACCACGAAATTGCGGCGGACCTGATCGAGGAGACCCCGGCCATCCGCTCGATCGGCATTGCGCCAAACAATATTCTGGAGGCCGTCTTCCCGCTCGAGCCGAACCAGACGGCTATTGGCCTGAACTACCGGATGAGCACGGCACAGTGGCCGGCCATCCGCGAAGCCATGCTGAGCCGGGATGTCGTTATTGCCGGACCGCTCGAGCTGGTTCAGGGAGGCAGGGCTCTGCTGATCAGGATTCCAGTCTTTCCGGCGGCGTTTCCCGGCCAGGCGCTGACGGAGCGGGCTTATTGGGGGGTCATCACGCTTGTTCTCGATGAGGAGGGGCTTCTCACCTCGGCCGGACTGAGGGATATCGTCAACGGTATCCGGATCGCGCTTGTCGACAGAAACGTCGTCGACGGTGAAAACAGTGTCATCTTCGGAGACCGTTCCGTCGCTCAGCATGACTTTGTCGCGCTGTCGCTGCACTTGCCGGGCGGGTTGAACTGGGAGCTTGCCGGCTACCCCGAGGCCGGCTGGATCGAAACCGGCGAGCGGGTCTGGGGCACCCAGCTGGTGGGCAGCCTGATATCGCTGATCTTCAGCGCCATGGCGTTTCTGCTCATCAACGAGGTCTACAAGGTCCGCTCCATGGCGCTTCATGATCCGCTCACGGGTCTGGCGAACCGCAGGCTTCTGGAAGACCGCATGCATCAGCTTGCCAGTCTGTGCGAGCGTTCGGGGGCCGGGTTCGAGATCTTCTATGTGGATCTGGATGCCTTCAAGCCGGTCAACGACAATTACGGTCATTCGGTCGGCGATCGCCTGCTCGTCGAAGTCGGTCAGCGACTGCAGAACCAGATCCGGCAATCCGACACGGTTGCACGCGTGGGGGGCGACGAGTTCATCGTCCTGACCCCCGGCAACATGCGCCGGAACGAAAAGGAAGCCTTCCTTCACCGTCTGACCGACCACGTCTCGACGGTGTTCGAATTTTCCGGCACGCAGATCGACGTAAAGGCCAGTATTGGCAACGCCAGTTACCCGACGGATGCCACGTCCGTGGAAGATCTGATGCGCGTCGCGGATGCGCGAATGTACGCCCAGAAGTCCAAATCGAAGCAGGGCGCGCAGGACTATCCCGGAAAGGGCGTTCCCCAGACAGGTTAAATTTCTGTCATATCGGTATCCAGCAGGTGACGTTTGCCTGGCCGGTCCCTACACTACATTCCAAAGCCATTGATTTGGCCCTTCGATTTGGAATGTGGAACGGAACGGGACGGAGAAGCCGATGGTGTTCGCAAACTACGCTTTCAGACGGTCGCTCGCGAAGATCGTGCTGGCCGGTGCACTCAGCCTCTCTTTTGCTGCCTCCGGTCCGGCTCTGGCCGAAGAACCTCAGTGGAAACACGCGACGGCCCTGACGGGAGAGCCGCGTTACGGTCCCGATGTCTCCCACTTTGACTACGTCAATCCGGAGGCGCCCAAGGGCGGCAAGGTCCGCCTTGCCGATGTCGGAGGTTTCGACACGTTTAATCCGATCCTTCCCAAGGGGAATCCGGCGCCCGGCATCGGATTGATCTATGAGACCCTGATGGAGCAGGCGCTGGACGAAGATGACATTAGCGCCCAGTACGGCGTCATTGCGGAGGCCGTCCGCTATCCGGAAGACTATTCCTGGGTCGAATACAAACTCAATCCGGATGCAAGATGGCATGACGGCAAGCCCATTACACCGGAGGATGTCGTCTGGTCGTTTGAAAAGGCTACGGAACTTAGTCCGCGGCAAAAATTCTACTATCACAATGTGACGTCGGCCAAAGCGCTCGCGGATGGTGTCGTGCGCTTCGAATTCGACACGGCCGGTAATCGCGAGCTTCCGCACATTCTCGGCCAGGTAATGGTCCTTCCGAAACACTGGTGGACGGGAACGAATGCCGACGGAGAAAAGCGGGATATCGGATCCAGCCTTCTGGAACCGCCGCTTGGGTCCGGCCCCTATAAAGTGAAGGACTTCGAAACAAATCGTCGGGTCACTTACGAGCGTGTTGAGGACTATTGGGGACGAGACCTTCCGATCCGCGTTGGGACCAACAATCTGGATGAAATCCAGTATGACTCCTATCGCGATCACACGGTTGTACTGGAAGCCTTCAAGGGCGATCAATTTGATTGGCGAACGGAAAACGTCGCCAAGAACTGGGCAACCGGATATGACAGCCCTGCCTCCGCGAAGGGGCAGATAATTCTGCAGACATTCCCCGACAGAGGGCGTGGCATCATGCAGGCCTTTGTGCCCAACCTTCGCCTGGAAAAATTTCAGGACGAACGTGTCCGCCGGGCCCTGAATCTTGCGTTCGATTTTGAATCGGTCAATCGAACCGCTTTTTTCGACCAGTATAAACGGACAGATTCCTTTTTTTCCGGAACGGAACTCGCGCATTCCGGTCTGCCGGAAGGCAAGGAACTTGAAATCCTGGAAAGTGTTCGTGATCTCGTCCCCGCAAAAGTGTTCACCGAAAAATACGAGAACCCTGTCGGTGGAGACGTTCAGCAGGTTCGAAAGAACCTCCGAGATGCGATTGGGCTGCTTAGGGAAGCCGGGTACGAGCTGAAGGACGGCAAACTGGTTGACAGCAAAAGCGGTGAACCTTTCACAATCGAATTTGTCGACAATGACCCCAATACCGAGCGGTATGTGCTCCCCTATGCGCAAAATCTGAAAAAGCTGGGTATCGACCTCAGTTTGCGGATTCTTGACACGCCCCAGTACATCAATCGCATTCGGAGCCGCGATTTCGAGATGACCACCCTTGCCTGGGGTCAATCATTGTCTCCCGGCAATGAGCAACGCGATTACTGGGGCTCGGAGGCTGCCGACAAACAGAATTCCTACAATTATGGCGGCATCAAAGATCCTGGCGTCGATGCCCTGATCGAGAAGGTCATTTTTGCGGAGGATCGCGAAACGCTCGTGGCTGCGACACATGCCCTCGACAGGGTGCTGATGCACCACAATTACGTTGTTCCGCAGTGGTACTCCGGAATTTACCGCACCGCTCGCTGGAACCGGTTTGGCCATCCTGACAATATTCCGGAATACACCCACGGCTTCCCCACGATCTGGTGGTACGATCAGGAACTGGCTGCCCAAACCGGAGAGGCAAAATGAGGAACCTTCGTTCCCCGTCCAGACGGCAGGTACTCAAATTGTCGGGGGCCGCGGCCCTTGCCTCCGCTGTTCCCTTCGGGCCGGGTCTCCGGGTTGCCGCCGCCGGTTCTGCGATGCATGGAGTTTCGGTTTTTGGCGACCTGAAATACCCGCCTGATTTCACGCATTTCGAATACGCCAATCCAGAAGCGCCCAAGGGCGGAACCTTCTCCTTCGCGCCACCGTCGTGGGGCTTCAACCAGAATCCCCAGACCTACAACACCTTCAATTCCTTCATCCTGAAAGGCGACGCTCCGCCGCGAATGGAGCTTTGTTTCGACACGCTCATGGTGCGCGCCTGGGACGAGCCGGACGCGGTCTACGGGCTTGTGGCAGAAACGGTCGAGGTTTCGGAGGACGGCAATACCTTCACGTTCAACCTCCGGCCCGAAGCCCGGTTTCATGACGGGTCGAAACTGACAGCCGAGGATGTTGCCTTTTCCATCATGCTTCTGAAAGCCGACGGCCATCCGATGCTGAGCCAGCCGCTCTCCGCGCTAAGGGATGCAGAAGTGCTGGGCGAGCACCGGTTGGCCCTGCATTTCGACGGCACGCAGGCGCGCCAGCTTCCCCTGGAAGTGGCCGCCGGCTATCCGATCCTGTCCAAACGCTACTACACCGCCTATGATTTCAAGCAATCGACCCTGACGCCGCCGTTGTCTTCCGGTCCCTACAAGGTCGGAAACCACGCCATTGGCCGCTTCGTCGAGTATCACCGGATTGAAAACCACTGGGCGAAGGACTTGCCGGTCAACGCCGGGCGCTACAACTTCAAGGTCATTCGCGTCGACTTTTACCGCGAACGGCAGGTGGCGTTCGAAGCCTTCAAGAAGGGCGACGTGCTCTACCGGGAGGAGTTCACCTCGAAGAACTGGGCAACAGAATACAATTTCCCGGCAATCGAGGAAGGCAAGGTGATCCGGCGCGAGTTTCCGGATGGCCAGCCCTCCGGCGCCCAGGGCTGGTTCCTCAACACCCGCCGCGACAAGTTCAAGGACCCGAGGGTCCGTCAGGCGCTGGGCTATGCGTTTGATTTCGAGTGGTCCAACAAGAACCTCTTCTTCGGGCTTTATCAGCGAACCCAGTCGTTTTTCGAAAATTCCGACATGAAAGCCCAAGGCCTTCCGTCCGAAGCAGAACTTGCGCTTCTGGAGCCGTTCCGCGATCAGCTGCCCGACGACGTCTTCGGCGAAGCGATCGTACCACCGGTCAGCGACGGCTCCGGCAGTGACCGCGCCTTGTTGCGCAAGGCGAGCGAACTCCTGAAGGAAGCCGGTTATCGGCGCCAGGGGGGGGACCTGATCGGACCGGACGGCAAGCCGCTCGAATTCGAGTTTTTGAACAACACCACCGTTTTTGAGAAGGTCACCAATCCGGTGATCAAGAACCTCGAGCGGCTGGGGATCAAGGCAAATCTGCGTGTCGTGGATCCGGCGCAATACCAGGCGCGCCTGAACGACTACGACTTCGACATCGCCAGCCGGCGCTTCTCCCTGTCACCGACCCTTTCCGACTCCATCCGCGAATTCTGGGGCTCCAGAGCAGCGGCAACACCGGGTACCTACAATATCGCCGGCATTTCCAGTCCGGTGATCGATGCCCTGATCGACAAGGTGATTGCCGCCCAGAGCCGTGAGGAGATGAACACCGCGGCGCGTGCGCTAGACAGGGTTTTGAGGGCGGGGCATTACTGGATCCCGCACTGGTTCAAGAGCGTCCACAACATCGCGATCTGGGATGTCTACGGTTTTCCGCAAGAAACGCCGCGCTATTCCTTCCCCATTGAGGAACTTTGGTGGATAGAACAGGAAAAGGCGGCAAAACTCGGTAAAGCCGGTTAGATTCTTTCAAAGAGAAAATAAAGGGACTGCGCGACCTCCATGGGTGCCTACATCCTTCGCCGTTTGCTTTTGATGATACCGACGCTGGTCGGCATCATGGCCATCAACTTCGCCATCATCCAGTTTGCGCCGGGCGGTCCCGTGGAGCGGATCATCGCCCAGCTGCAGGGAACGGA
>NZ_JBNKYW010000102.1:0-24223 GCF_050301095.1 Roseibium sp. | reverse complement strand
ATCGACTACGGTGTCGCCAGCGCCCACACCGCCTACGGCGTGTGCGGCGTGAAGGTCTGGATCTTCAAGGGTGAAATTCTGGAGCACGACCCGATGGCGTCCGAACGCCGTGCGACGTCGATCTCCGAAGGTAACCAGGGTGATCGCGGCGGACGCCGGGATCGGGGCCGCGAGCGCGCAGCTTAATTCAAGCTGCCTGCCGCTCGTAACTTAAGAAAGACGAGAGAAGAACGATGCTGCAACCGAAGCGCACAAAGTTCCGCAAGCAGCACAAGGGCCGCATCCACGGCTTGTCGAAGGGGGGCACCGACCTCAACTTCGGCGCATTCGGTCTGAAGGCCATGGAGCCGGAGCGTGTTACCGCGCGTCAGATCGAAGCGGCCCGTCGTGCTATGACCCGTCACATGAAGCGTGCGGGTCGTGTATGGATCCGTATCTTCCCGGACGTTCCGGTTTCCTCGAAACCTGCCGAAGTCCGCATGGGTAAGGGTAAGGGTTCTCCGGATTACTGGGCTTGCCGCGTCAAGCCGGGCCGGATCATGTTCGAAATCGATGGTGTGTCGGAAGACATTGCGCGTGAAGCCATGCGTCTTGCCGCCGCCAAACTGCCGATCAAATGCCGCTTCGTTCAGCGTATCGGCGAGTAGGGCAGGCGAGGAGTTAGAGCCATGAAGGCTACCGATGTACGGGCTAAGACCCTCGACGAGCTCCGCAGTGAGCTCGAAGGCCTGAAGAAAGAGCAGTTCAACCTGCGCTTCCAGAGGGCTACGGGGCAGCTTGAAAACACTGCGCGTGTCCGGCAGATCCGCCGCGATATCGCGCGCATCCAGACGATCATGCGCGACAAGCGCGTGTCGGCGAACGCGTAAGGAGACGGCCATGCCGAAGCGTATCCTGCAGGGCACCGTTGTCAGCGACGCCAATGACAAGACGGTGACGGTGAATGTGGAGCGCCGCTTCACGCACCCGCTGCTGAAGAAGACTGTGCGCCGCACCAAGAAGTACCGGGCACACGACGAAAACAACCAGTACAAGGTTGGCGACACTGTTCAGATCGAAGAGTGCGCGCCGATCTCGAAAAACAAACGTTGGACCGTGGTCGCTCAGTGACCGCGCTCCATTCAGTGAGCATCAGGCGCCCGTGACCCGTGCGCCACTAGAAGAACAAGGCAGCCAGTCATGATTCAGATGCAAACAAACCTCGACGTCGCCGACAATTCCGGCGCCCGTCGTGTCATGTGCATCAAAGTGCTCGGCGGCTCCAAGCGCAAATACGCCCAGGTCGGTGACATCATTGTCGTTTCCGTCAAAGAGGCTATTCCGCGGGGCCGCGTCAAAAAGGGCGACGTGATGAAGGCTGTCGTCGTGCGCACGGCAAAGGATATCCGCCGTCCCGATGGCAGCGTGATCCGGTTCGACCGCAATGCGGCCGTGCTGGTCAACAACAACAAGGAGCCGGTCGGCACCCGTATCTTCGGACCGGTGCCGCGTGAACTCCGCGCTAAGAACCACATGAAAATCATTTCGCTCGCGCCGGAGGTGCTCTGATGGCTGCGAAAATCAAAAAAGGCGACACGGTGGTTGTTCTGACCGGCCGTGATAAGGGTAAGTCCGGCGAAGTCATCCAGATGCTGCCGGCTGACAACAAGGCCCTGGTCCGCGGCGTGAACATGGTTCGCCGTCACCAGAAGCAGTCCCAGACGCAGGAAGCTGGCATCGTGTCCAAAGAGGCGCCGATCCATCTTTCCAACATCGCATTGGCCGATCCCAAGGACGGCAAGGCGACGCGCGTCGGCTTCAAGGTGCAGGACGATGGCGTCAAGGTCCGTGTGGCCAAGCGTTCGGGAGACCTGATCGATGGCTGAGACCACTTACGTGCCGCGTCTTCGGACGCACTATGATGAAGTCGTGCGCAAGCAGCTTCAGGAAAAGTTCCAGTACCAGAACGTCATGCAGGTTCCGCAGCTGGAAAAGATCGTCCTGAACATCGGCGTCGGCGAAGCGGTTGGCGATTCCAAGAAAGCCCGTACCGCTGCTGATGACCTGGCCCTGATCGCCGGTCAGAAGCCGGTCATCACCAAGGCGAAAAAGTCCATCGCGACCTTCAAGGTTCGTGAGGGCATGCCGCTTGGTGTCAAGGTGACCCTGCGCCGCCAGCAGATGTACGAGTTCATGGACCGTCTTATCAACATCGCGCTTCCGCGCGTTCGTGACTTCCGTGGTCTGAACCCGAAGAGCTTCGACGGTCGCGGCAACTACGCCATGGGCATCAAGGAACACATCGTTTTCCCGGAAATCGAGTACGACAAGGTCGACCAGATCTGGGGTATGGATGTGATCGTCTGCACCACGGCGCCGACGGATGACGAGGCGCGCGAGCTTCTGCGCGCGTTCAACTTCCCGTTCACGAAGTAACGGGTAAGGAAGGGAACGACGATGGCGAAGAAAAGCGCAGTCGAAAAGAACAAGCGCCGCGAGAAGCTTGTAAAGAAATACGCTGAGAAGCGCGCCGCTCTGAAGGCAATGGCTAAAGACGAAAGCCTGTCCCTGGAAGAGCGCTACAATGCCCGCCTGAAGCTGGCGAAACTGCCGCGGAACTCCGCGCCGAACCGTGTTCGCAACCGTTGCGAAGTGTCCGGCCGTCCGCGCGGTTTCTACCGCAAGCTGAAGATGTCGCGTATTGCGCTTCGTGAACTGGGTTCCCTGGGCAAGATCCCGGGCCTGGTCAAGTCGAGCTGGTAAGGAGAAACTCCGATGGCAATTTCTGATCCGTTGGGGGATATGCTGACCCGGATTCGCAACGCGCAGATGCGTCGCAAGACCAAGGTCAGCTCACCAAATTCCAAATTGCGCGCACATGTACTTGATGTGCTCGCAAAAGAAGGGTACATCCGTGGCTACACCACGGTTGAATACGAGGGCGGCAAGTCCGAGTTGGAAATCGAACTGAAGTATTTCGACGGTGAGCCGGTTATCCGCACGATTGAGCGGGTTTCCAAGCCGGGCCGCCGCGTGTACTCGTCGGTGAAAAACATCCCGCATGTCTCCAATGGCCTGGGCGTGTCGATCATTTCGACTCCGCGCGGCGTCATGAGCGACCATCAGGCGCGGGAAGAAAACGTAGGTGGTGAGGTTCTTTGCCGCGTCTTCTGATGCGGCTTCCTCACTTTTAAAACAACGACAAGGTTGGTCATATGTCTCGTATTGGCAAAAAGCCAGTCCCCGTGCCAAGCGGGGTAACGGCATCGATCGACGGTCAGACGGTTAAGGTCAAGGGCCCGAAAGGCGAAAAGTCTTTCGTGCTCAATGATCTTGTTCTGGCCGAAATGACGGATGACGGTATCAAGATTGATCCGCGCAATGAATCCAAGCCCGCTCGCTCCATGTGGGGCATGAGCCGGACCATGGTTTCCAATCTGATCACGGGTGTTACCGAGGGCTTCAAGAAGGACCTCGCCATCACCGGTGTCGGTTATCGCGCACAGATCCAGGGCAAGAATCTTCAGCTGGCATTGGGTTTCTCCCACGATGTTGTCTATCCGATCCCGGAAGGCATCGATATCGTGTGCCCGAAGCCGACGGAAATCTCCATCACCGGTACCGACAAACAGCGTGTCGGCCAGGTGGCGGCTGAAATCCGCGAATTCCGCCCGCCGGAGCCCTACAAGGGCAAGGGCGTACGTTATGCTGACGAGTTCATCGTCCGCAAAGAAGGCAAGAAGAAGTAACGGACCCAGATCATGGCGAACAGCAAACAAGCTTTCGAGCGCCGCCGCGATCGCGTGCGCCGTTCGATCAAGAAAGCCGCGAACGGACGTCCGCGCCTTTCCATCTTCCGCTCGTCGAAGCAGATCTACGCCCAGATCATCGACGACGCGAAGGGGCATACGATTGCCTCTGCTTCGACGATCGAAAAGGATCTCAAGGGCAGCCTGAAAACGGGCGCCGACGTCGCAGCAGCCGCTGCCGTTGGCAAGCTTGTCGCAGAGCGTGCAGCTGCCGCTGGTGTCAAGCAGGTCGTGTTCGACCGTGGCGGGTATCAGTATCACGGGCGCGTCAAGGCGCTTGCCGATGCTGCCCGTGAAGGTGGACTTGAATTCTGACCAGCGCCCGTTGGCGCTCTTAAGAACGGAAGATTATTAAAATGGCGAGACAAGAAAATCGCGATCGCGACGAGCGAGACAGCGAATTCGTCGACAAGCTCGTTCACATCAACCGCGTTGCAAAAGTGGTCAAGGGTGGCCGCCGGTTCGGCTTTGCCGCACTCGTCGTGGTTGGTGACCAGAAGGGCCGTGTCGGCTTCGGTCATGGCAAGGCACGCGAAGTGCCGGAAGCTATCCGCAAGGCAACTGAAGCTGCAAAGCGCACGATGATCCGTGTGCCGCTGCGCGAAGGCCGGACGCTCCACCACGATGTGGAAGGCCGGCACGGTGCGGGCAAGGTGCTTCTGCGTGCTGCCCCGGCTGGTACGGGTATCATCGCAGGTGGTCCGATGCGCGCCGTCTTCGAAACGCTCGGCGTTCAGGACGTTGTGGCGAAGTCCCTTGGGACCTCGAACCCCTACAACATGGTTCGTGCAACTTTCGCTGCACTGACCAAGGAAGACAGCCCGCGCTCCGTCGCTGCCCGCCGTGGCCTCAAGGTCTCCGTGCTGCAGTCCCGGCGTCGTGACAACAACGATGAGGCGGCTCCGGCTGCCGCTGAGGCTTGACCTTGGCGGCTTCGGTCCCCAGCTGAGAGAGGGTACGTTCCATGGCGAACACCGAAAAGACTGTTACGGTCGAGCAGATCGGCAGCCCGCTGCGCCGTCCGAAGGACCAGCGCGCGACGCTTGTCGGCCTTGGCCTGAACAAGATGCACCGCCGTTCCACACTGAAGGACACCCCGGAAGTGCGCGGCATGATCAATAAGGTCCAGCATCTCGTTCGCGTCGTCGAAGACAACGCATAAGGACGGGGTGAGGAGAGAGAACATGAAGCTCAACGAACTTCGTGACAACGAAGGTGCCGTAAAGGACCGTACCCGCGTCGCACGCGGCATCGGTTCCGGCAAGGGCAAGACCGGTGGCCGTGGTGTCAAGGGTCAGAAGTCCCGTTCCGGCGTTGCGATCAAAGGCTTTGAAGGCGGTCAGATGCCGCTTCACCGCCGTCTGCCGAAGCGCGGCTTTACGAACATTTTTGCCAAGGACTACAACACCGTGTCCGTCGGTCGTGTTCAGAAGGCCATCGATGCCGGCAAGCTCAATGCTTCCGAGACGGTTACCGTCGAGGCGCTGAAGGCTGCTGGCGTCGTCAAGCGGGTCCGCGATGGCGTACGCCTCGTTGCCAACGGTGAACTCACCGCGGCAGTGACCTTTGAAGTTGCCGGCGCCTCCAAGGGTGCTCTGGCAGCTGTCGAAAAAGCGGGCGGCAAGGTTGCCGTTCTGGGAGCTCAGGCTTAACAGCCTGGGCTTTTCCCATTTGTGGGCACGTATCTGACCGGAGTAGGGCATGGCATCCGCCGCCGAGCAACTGGCGTCAAATATTAATTTTTCAGCTTTCGCCAAGGCTGAGGAACTCAAAAAGCGCATCTGGTTCACACTGGGGGCGCTTTTGGTTTATCGACTGGGCACCTATATTCCGATGCCCGGTATCAATCCCGAAGCCTTCGCGCAGGCCTTCAATCAGGCCCAGTCCGGCATTATCGGCATGTTCAACATGTTCGCCGGCGGTGCCGTCGAGCGCATGGCAATTTTTGCCCTCGGCATCATGCCGTATATTTCGGCTTCCATCATCATGCAGCTCATGACGACCGTCGTGCCGTCCCTGGAGCAAATGAAGAAGGAAGGCGAACAGGGCCGGAAGGTTATCAACCAGTACACCCGCTACGGCACCGTCATCCTGGCGGCGTTCCAGGCATACGGCATCGCCGTTGGTCTGGAAGGGGCCCAGAGCGTTGTGACCGATCCGGGCTGGTTCTTCCGCGCTTCCACGGTGATCACGCTGGTCGGCGGCACCATGTTCCTGATGTGGTTGGGTGAGCAAATCACTTCCCGCGGCATCGGTAACGGCATTTCGCTGATCATTTTCGCAGGCATTGTCGCCGGACTGCCGTCAGCGATCGTCCAGACGCTTGAACTTGGCCGTCAAGGTTCGCTTGCAACCTGGATTATCCTGGCCGTGATCGTGCTTGCCGTCGTGGTGATAGCCGTCATTGTCTTCATGGAACGGGCGCAGCGCCGTCTGCTGATCCAGTATCCGAAGCGGCAGATGGGCAACCGCATGTTCGAAGGAAATACTTCGTTCCTGCCGCTGAAGCTCAACACCGCCGGTGTGATTCCGCCGATCTTTGCCTCGTCTCTCCTGCTGGTGCCGGCAACGCTCACCAGTTTCGGTCAGGGAAGCGGCAACGAATGGCTGACTTACATCACCGCAGCTCTCGGCCATGGCCAGCCGCTGTACATGGTGTTCTATGCCAGCATGATCATCTTCTTCTGCTTCTTCTATACCGCGATCGTGTTCAACCCGACGGATACGGCCGACAATCTGAAGAAACATGGCGGCTTCATTCCGGGGATTCGTCCCGGCGAGCGTACCGCCCAATATATTGACCACGTGCTGACTCGCATCACCGTGGTCGGGGCGATTTACATCACCGTCGTTTGTCTATTACCCGAATTCCTCATTTCGGCGACCGGCGTTCCGTTCTATTTCGGTGGAACCTCATTGCTGATTGTCGTGAGCGTGACAATGGATACCGTTTCACAGATCCAGGGTCACTTGCTTGCGCACCAATATGAGGGTCTGGTGAAGAAAGCGAAACTCAGGGGGAGGCGTCGATGAGACTAATTCTGGTAGGTCCGCCAGGAGCGGGGAAGGGGACACAGGCAACGCGGCTTGTCGAGAAGTACGGTATTCCGCAACTCTCGACCGGAGATATGCTGCGTGCGGCTGTTGCGGCCCAGACCCCGGTCGGTCTCAAGGCCAAGGAAGTCATGGATGCCGGCGGCCTGGTCTCTGACGAGATCGTGGTCGGAATCATCCGGGACCGGATTTCCGAAGACGACGCCAAGAAGGGTTTCATTCTCGACGGTTTCCCGCGCACGCTTGCCCAGGCTGAAGCCCTGGACGAGATGCTGCAGGCCAACGGGCTCAAGCTGAACGCGGTTCTGGAACTGCGGGTCGACCAGACAAAACTGGTCGACCGGATTGTCAACCGGGCGGAAGAAGCCCGGGCAGCCGGCCAGCCGGTGCGCAAGGATGACGATCCGGAGGTCTTCAAGCAGAGGCTTGAAGCATACAACCGCGACACCGCAGTTGTTGTGCCCTACTACGAAAAAACCGGCCTCCTGTCGGTGATCGACGGAATGCAGTCCATAGACGAAGTCACGGCTACTATTGAAACCGTGCTGCAAGGACTTGACGAAAACGTCTAGAGCCGTTAAACGACGCGCTCTATCTTACAGTTGAGCCGGTTCCACGTGCGTGGAACCGGCATTCTCTGTGCCGGGGCTGCCCCGGCATTTTCGTAACCCGCAAGGGCCGGACTCCACCGGACGCGGGTCTTTTCCACTGCGGATCCGCCCCTTGGCGCACCGCATAACATGGAGACGAACGTGGCACGTATTGCTGGCGTTAACATCCCGACGAACAAGCGCGTTGTCATTGCGCTTCAGTACATTCACGGCATCGGCGCGAAATTCGCCCAGGAAATCATCGAAAAGAACAACATCGATGCTGCCCGCCGTGTGAACGAACTTTCCGACGCAGAAGTGCTGTCCATCCGTGAAACCATCGACCGCGACTACATCGTGGAAGGTGATCTGCGCCGTGACACCGCAATGAACATCAAGCGTCTGATGGACCTTGGCTGCTACCGCGGCCTGCGTCACCGCCGCGGCCTGCCGGTTCGCGGTCAGCGGACGCATACGAACGCACGTACCCGCAAGGGTCCGGCGAAACCGATCGCAGGTAAGAAGAAATAACGATCACCCCAGCGATTGGTGGTGGAGCTGCCGGCATTACGGCAGTGACGAGATCAAAACAAGGATAAGAGAATGGCTAAAGACACGACGCGCGTGCGTCGCCGCGAGCGCAAGAACATCTCTTCTGGCGTTGCGCATGTGAACTCCACGTTCAACAACACGATGATCACGATCACCGATGCCCAGGGCAACGCGATCTCCTGGTCTTCCGCCGGTGCACTCGGCTTCAAGGGCTCCCGTAAGTCCACGCCGTATGCTGCCCAGGTGGCTGCCGAAGATGCTGCGAAGAAAGCTGCCGAACATGGCATGCGTACCCTGGAAGTCGAAGTCCGCGGTCCGGGTTCCGGTCGTGAGTCCGCTCTGCGCGCCCTGCAGGCAGCCGGGTTCCTGATCACGTCCATCCGCGACGTGACGCCGATCCCGCACAATGGCTGCCGTCCGCGCAAGCGCCGCCGCGTCTAAGGCTTCCCGGCTTTAGGTACTTGTTTCTCCAAATGGCAAAGTATGGCCCGGTTTGAATGTGCCGGGCGGGATAGCCGAAGGGACGAAAACGTGACCATTCAAAAAAACTGGCAAGAACTGATCAAGCCGACCAAACTTGAGATCAAGCCGGGCGACGATCCGCGCTTCTTGGCGACCGTCGTTGCCGAGCCTCTCGAGCGTGGCTACGGTCTGACCTTGGGCAACGCCCTGCGCCGGATTCTGCTGTCTTCCCTTCAGGGGGCTGCGGTGACCGCGGTGCAGATCGACGGCGTTTTGCACGAGTTCTCGTCGATCCCGGGTGTCCGGGAAGATGTCACCGACATCGTGCTCAACATCAAGGAAATCGCCATCCGCATGGAAGGCGAGGGACCCAAGCGCATGGTCGTGCGCAAGCAGGGGCCGGGTGTTGTGACCGCAGGCGACATCCAGACCGTCGGCGACGTCGAAGTGCTGAACCCCGAGCTTGTGCTCTGCACGCTGGACGAGGGCGCTGAAATCCGTATGGAATTCACCGTCAACACCGGCAAAGGCTACCATTCTTCCGATCGTAACCGTCCGGAAGATGCACCGATCGGCCTGATCCCGGTCGACAGCCTTTACTCTCCGGTCAAGAAGGTCTCCTACAAGGTGGAAAACACCCGTGAAGGCCAGGTTCTTGACTATGACAAGCTGACCCTGACCGTCGAAACCGATGGTTCCGTCAAGCCGGATGATGCTGTGGCCTTCGCTGCACGCATTCTGCAGGATCAGCTCTCCATCTTCGTCAATTTCGAAGAACCGCAGCGCGAAGTCGCCGAGGACACTGTCCCGGAACTGGCATTCAACCCTGCGCTTCTGAAGAAGGTCGACGAGCTGGAACTGTCTGTCCGGTCTGCCAACTGCCTGAAGAACGACAATATCGTGTATATTGGCGATCTCATTCAGAAGACCGAAGCGGAAATGCTGCGGACCCCGAATTTCGGCCGCAAGTCGCTCAACGAGATCAAGGAAGTTCTCGCCCAGATGGGTCTCCATCTCGGCATGGAAGTCGCCAACTGGCCGCCGGAGAACATCGACGATCTCGCCAAGCGCTACGAAGACCATCAGTACTAAGGGGCGTACGCGTCCTTAAAGGATCAACCGGGCAAGTGTTCCGCAAAAGGAACCAGACTGCCTGACAGAAAAAGGAGAGGGCCATGCGCCACGGTAAATCCGGCCGCAAGCTCAACCGGACCTCTAGCCACCGCAAGGCTATGTTCGCAAACATGGCAGCGTCGCTGATCAAGCACGAACAGATCGTCACGACCCTGCCGAAGGCCAAGGAAATGAAGCCGATCATCGACAAGCTCATTACCCTGGGCAAGCGCGGTGACCTTCACGCACGCCGCCAGGCCATTTCGCAGATTCGCGATACGGCCATGGTTGCAAAGCTGTTCGAAACGCTCGGTGAACGCTACAAGGACCGCAGCGGCGGTTACTCCCGCGTTCTGAAGGCCGGCTTCCGTTACGGCGACAACGCTCCGATGGCGGTGATCGAACTGGTCGACCGTGATCCGGAAGCGCGCGGTGCCGAAGATCGCGCACGCGCGGAAGCTGAAGAAGCTGCTGAAAACGCAGCGTAAGCTTTCTGCTTCGAGCAAAATCAAAGGCGGGCATCTTGCCCGCCTTTTTTTGTTTTTGAAGCACGTTTCACACGGACTTGTGCCGTGCCGCATAGTGAAACGCCCTATTATCAATGATTTAAGAAACAAATGATTTCCTAGTTCGAGCGCCTTGTGGAGATTGGTGGGGCGGGGAGAACTATAGTGATTGGTAAATTGAATTCGGACTCGAAGAAGTTTTCGCTCTCTCTTCGACTGTCCTTTGTCATTCCGGCATTGATGATCGTTATTACCGTCGCGGCCTGTGCCGCCGTCGGTGTCATTGGCTACATGACCGGACGCGATGGCCTTCAGAAGGCTGCCGAAGCGGAACTTGGCATGGTGATTACAGCAAGGTCCGCTCTGCTTGAATCCCGGCTGCATGCCGTTGAATCCGAAACCGTCAATCTGGCGTCGAGCGTGGCTGATCCTCTGGCCAATCTCGGTAACGCCACCATGAACCTTGCCAAGGAAAAGGCCGAGATTCTCGGACTGTTTCATGCTGCTGCGACCCCCGAGGAGCGCGCGGCTGTCACCGGCAAGGAACAGAAGACAATGTATGCCTGGCGCCATTCAGAAGTGCATCCGGCGTTTTACAATGTCTGGAAGAACGGCGGCTATGCCGACATCTATCTCATGGATGCGTCCGGGCTCGTTCTCTATTCGGTGACCAAGGGCGAGGAGTTTCTTGGCAAATTCGGCGAGGGCAACTCCGCTGAAGGCACCGGGCTCGAGGCCGCTTTCAATGCCGCCAAAGGCCTTGAGGCTGGACAGATTGCCTCAACCGCATTTGAGGCCTATGGGCCGGCAGGCGATGAAAGCTCGCTGTTCCTGGCTTCTCCGGTCTTCATGGATTCCTTCGGCACGATCAGCTTCACCGGTGTTGTGGCCGTCCGTATCGACGCGAACTTCCTGAACAAGGTTGTCGCCAGCCGTGACGACCTGGGTGAAACGGGGCAGGTCTTCGTGGTCGATCAGGAAGGAACTGCCCTTTCGGACATGCCGCTTGCCGCCGATCGTACGGCGCTCGTCGAGAAGGTCAGTGCCGAGCCTGTCTTGGCAGCCATCGGCGGAAGCGACGCGGCAGGTGTCGTGACCGGCAATGATGGGGTTGATGATCTCATGGTGGCCCGCCCGATGAGTTTTCAGGGGCAGAACTGGGCGATTGTCGCGGAAAAGAGCGTGAAAGAGACACTCTCCGCAGTGACCAACATGCGCGATCAGATGTTCATATGGTCCCTGGCCACCATCGCGATTGCCGCAGTGATCGCGCTGTTTTTCTCCCGCTCGATCACGCGGCCGCTGTCGACGTTGGTCGGCGCATTGAACGCAATTGCTTCCGGTGACC
The DNA here is from genome assembly GCF_050301095.1 of Roseibium sp. GTDB lineage: Bacteria > Pseudomonadota > Alphaproteobacteria > Rhizobiales > Stappiaceae > Roseibium. The sequence goes on along the minus strand of NZ_JBNKYW010000102.1, from coordinate 12,810 downwards.
TGGGAGCGGAAATCACCGCTGCCAACCGCAAGGATGAAATCGGGGACATCGGCCGGGCCGTCGTTCAGATCCGCCAGAATGCGGCGGAAGAAAACGAACGGCGCGCGGCAGAGGAAGCCGACGCCGCCCGCCTGCAGGCAGAGCAGCGTCAGGAGATGCTCGCAAGTCTTGCCGGCGAGTTCGAGGCAAAGGTCGGCACGGTTGTCGACAAGGTGGCCCACTCCGCAACGACGCTTCGCGAAGCCGCCAGCAAGATGCGTGACATGACCGATACCGCGGGCGAGACTTCCACGAATGCGGCTTCCATGTCGGAAGAAACCCTGGCGGAAGTGGAAAGCATCGCCGCTGCCTCCGATCAGCTGTCGAGTTCCATTCAGGAAATTTCGACCCTGATCGAGCGTTCGTCCAATGTGGCGGTCGCGGCGACCAAGCGGGCGGAAACCACGAACGAGACCGTGAAGTCGCTCGCGGAAGCCGCGAACCGGATCGGCGAAGTTGTCACGCTGATCAGCGATATTGCCGATCAGACCAACCTTCTGGCCCTGAACGCCACCATCGAGGCGGCCCGGGCAGGTGAAGCCGGCAAGGGATTTGCCGTCGTCGCCGCGGAGGTGAAGGAACTTGCCTCGCAGACCGGCAAGGCAACGGGCGAGATCCAGCAGCAGATCGATGCGATCCGCGATGCGACCGAGGACGCTGTAGGCGCCATCGGCGACATCCAGAAAACCATTGACGAGATCACCCAGTCGGTGAGCGACGTGGCGGCAGCCGTGACCGAGCAGAGCTATGCGACGCAGGGCATTGCGGAAAACACTCAGCGCGCGGCGGGCAACACGTCCAAGGTCACCGAAGACATCCGCAACGTGTCCTCGCTTTCCAACGACACCAACATGGCCGCCCAGAACTTCTCCGAACAGGCTGCCGACATGGCACGGGATGCGGAGCAGCTCAACAACGAGGTCAGTAGTTTCCTCACGGAAGTGCGGTCCGCCTGAGGACTTGCGACAATAGAACCAAGAGCCGCCGGGAAACCGGCGGCTTTTTGCTTTTGTGTTTGCCTCTTTTCCTCCCTATCTGCCATGTATCGCCATGAGAGATTTGAGATTCGAAACTGAGGCATCGGCTATGCGCCTGGCAGACAACCGCAAGACACGTTTTCTGGTCCGTACACTCCTGGCCGGATTGGCCGGTATCTGGGCAGTGGCCGCCACGGCACAGACGGCGGAACCGCCGACAGCGGACCTGCGGCTGGTTCCTCAGAACCAGGCCCAGATCAAGCTGTCCTTCGCCCCCATCGTCAAGGAGGTGGCGCCGGCCGTCGTCAATGTCTACGCCAGCAGGAAGGTCGTCGAACGCAGGCGCGTTTCGCCGTTCTTCGACGACCCGTTCTTCCGGCGGTTCTTCGGACAGCCCGGGCGCGGTCTGGACAAACCGAGGCAACGGGTTGAATCCTCTCTCGGTTCCGGTGTGATCATCTCGCAGGACGGGACCGTCATCACCAACCATCACGTCATCAAGGACGCCGACGAGGTCCGGGTGGCCTTGAGCGATCGGCGCGAGTTCGACGCGGATATCGTCCTGATGGACGAGCGCACGGACCTGGCGGTGCTGAAAATCCGGGGCGAGGGGCCGTTCCAGAGCGCGGACTTTGCCGATTCCGACAGTCTGGAAGTCGGCGATATCGTTCTGGCGATCGGGAACCCCTTCGGTGTCGGCCAGACGGTCACGCAGGGCATCGTGTCGGCGACGGCACGCACCCAGGTGGGGGTGACGGATTTCCAGTTTTTCATCCAGACGGATGCGGCGATCAACCCGGGGAACTCCGGTGGCGCGCTGGTGGACATGAGCGGCAAGCTGGTCGGCATCAATACCGCGATTTTTTCCCGCTCCGGCGGCTCCAACGGCATCGGCTTCGCCATTCCGGCTCACATGGCCCGTTTTGTCGCCAAGGCGGCGGACCAGGGGGGCAAGGTTCAGCGGCCCTGGCTTGGGGCAACGGTTCAGCTTGTCAATGCAGAGATCGCCGAAGCGCTTTCCCTGGATCGTCCCCGTGGTGTGCTGGTGACCGCCGTCTTCGACGGATCTCCTGCACAGGAGGCCGGTCTTCAGGTCAGTGATCTGGTGATTGCCATTGATGGCAAGGAAGTTACCGATCCCAATTCCTTCGGCTACCGGTTCGCGACCAAGATGATCGGCGAAGCAACGCATTTTCTTGTCTTGAGGGAAGGCCGGGAAGTCGAGATTCCCATTTCCCTGAAGCCGGCGCCCGAGACGGTTCCGCGGGACACGCGGGAACTGACCGAATTTTCTCCGTTCGAGGGTACGACAGTGATGAACCTGTCGCCGGCGGTCGCAGAAGAGCTGGGCCTTGAAGGCCCCTTCGAAGGGGTCGTGATTGCGGAAGTGAACCGGGGCAGCACCGGCGACAGGGTTGGGCTCAGGCCCGGAGACATTGTTCGCGGCGTCAACCGGAAGGTCATCGGATCGACAAGGGTGCTGGAAGAAATCACCCGGACGCCGCAGCGGGTCTGGCAGCTCGACATCGAGCGTGACGGCAAGGTGTCCCAGATCATCTTGCGCGGGTAGGCGGCAGTTGAGCGATCTTTTCGAAGCATCGGGGGTAGCGCAATCCGGTCCAAGGCCGCTGGCCGACCGGATGCGTCCTGCTCGTCTGGAAGACGTGGTCGGCCAGGATCACCTGCTTGGCCCCGACGGCACGCTGTCGCGCATGCTCAAGACCAGAACACTTGGCTCGCTCATCTTCTGGGGACCTCCAGGCACCGGCAAGACGACAATCGCGCGCTTGCTGGCGAACGAGACCGATCTGGCGTTCGAACAGATATCCGCGATCTTTTCCGGCGTCGCGGACCTGAAGAAGGTTTTCGAGACGGCGCGGGCCCGGCGCATGGGCGGGCGCTCGACCTTGCTTTTCGTCGACGAGATCCATCGCTTCAACCGTGCCCAGCAGGACAGTTTTCTTCCCGTGATGGAGGATGGCACGATCACGCTGGTCGGGGCGACCACGGAAAATCCGTCCTTCGAGCTGAATGCCGCCTTGTTGTCGCGCTCCCACGTCATGACCTTCCATTCGCTGTCCCTGGAGGCGATCGAGAAGCTTCTGGCGCGGGCGGAAGAGCAGGAAGGCAAAAAGCTGCCGCTCGACGAGGAGGCGCGTCAGGTGCTGATCCGGATGGCAGATGGCGACGGCAGATCGTCGCTGACGCTGGCCGAGGACGTCTGGCGGGCAGCTTCCGAGGACGAGGTCTTCGATGCGGAGCGCCTGCAGGAGATCGTGCAGCGGCGCGCGCCGATCTACGACAAGAGTGCTGACGGGCACTACAATCTGATCTCCGCCCTGCACAAGTCGGTGCGCGGGTCCGACCCGGATGCGGCACTCTATTGGTTCTGCCGCATGCTGGATGGCGGCGAGGATCCGATGTATCTGGCCCGCAGGCTGATCCGCATGGCGGTGGAGGATATCGGGCTTGCCGATCCCAACGCCCTTGTTCAGGCGAATGCGGCCAGGGATGCCTACCAGATGCTCGGCTCGCCCGAAGGCGAACTGGCACTGGCGCAGGCGGTGATTTATCTGGCAACCGCGCCGAAATCCAACGGGGCCTATGTGGCCTACAAGGCGGCGCTACGTGATGCGAAGTCCAGTGGCTCCTTGCTGCCGCCCAAACATATCCTCAATGCGCCGACCAAGCTGATGAAGCAGGAAGGCTACGGCGAGGGCTATCAATACGATCACGACGCCCCCGACGGCTTCTCCGGGCAAGATTATTTTCCAGAACAGATGGGCCGCAAGACCTACTACGATCCGCCGCAACGCGGGTTCGAGCGGGAGTTGCGGAAGCGGCTGGAATACTGGCAAAAGCTGCGCAGGGAGCGCAGCTGACGACCTTGTCATCTCTTCGTGCAAGCATTTGATCGCCGCTATGCCGCACAGCCCTTCTTGCCGGTTCCTTTGCGGCTACATAAAGAATTAGACCATTCTTTTGTGCTAGGGTCAGGACTTAACAAATCACCCTGACCCAAGGGATTCGAAGGTAACCGTTCTGGTGACTTCATGAAGGAAATCGAACTCAGACTGGCACTTGTGTTCTATGGCGGCGTGTCGCTGGCCATCTACATGCATGGCGTCAGCCGCGATGTCCTCAATCTGGTACGTGCTTCCAGTTTCCGCCTCGACAGAAAGACCAATGGTGCCGCCGAAGAGGGCGGGCAACAACTTTCCCCGGTTCAGAACGCCTTCAAGGATCTTCTCGACCTGCTTTCTCCGGTTGCCGACATCCGGGTCGTCGTGGATGCGATCGCAGGCGCCTCCGCCGGCGGGGTCAACGGCATTATGCTGGCGCGCGCCATCGCGCACGATCTGCCGCTCGACAGCCACAGCCACATGTGGCTGGAAAATGCCGATGTGACCCGCCTGTCTCGGCCGCAGGCAGGTCTTTCCCGCTACCTGAAGATGTCGATTTCGCCGGTTCTCGATCGCCTTATCTCCTCACGTCTCAACAAACGTATCGAGAGCTCCGAGACCCGTGAGAAGTTGCGCCATTTCATGCAGGCGCGCTGGTTCACGCCGCCGTTTTCCGGCGAACGGTTTATCGGATGGATGCTGGATGCGTGCCAGAAAATGGAAGTGGAGGGACGGCAGGGGCGCACGCTGATTCCGCGCGGGCAAACACTAGACCTGTTCGTGACCATCACGGATTACAACGGTGTCAAACGGCGCATTCACCTCGATGATCCTGCCTTTGTCGAGGAATGGGACCATCGGCGAATCCTGAACTTCAACGCCGTTCATCGCACACCCGGTTATGTCGACAGCCAGTTCGCGTCGGACAACATTCCCGAACTGGTCTTCGCCGCGCGGGCGACATCGTCTTTTCCCGGTGCCTTTCCCCCCGCGACCGTTGCAGAAATGGAGCGGGTTCTTGCGAGAAACAAACAGGCCTGGCCCTACCGCGATGCCTTCCTGTCCCGTGCTCTCGGGTTAACTCCGGAAACGCTCGGCCATCATTGTTTCGTGGACGGAAGCGTTGTCATGAACAAACCGTTTGCTCCGGTCATCAGCGTCATTCAGGAACAGCCGGCGGCCCGTGAAGTGGCAAGACGGCTCATCTATGTGGATCCCACGCCCGTGGAGGACACGGAGGCGGACAATGCCGTCACAGATGTTCCCGGCTTCTTCAGGGTGATGCTGGCTTCGCTTGCGCATATTCCGCGCAACGAGCCGATCGGGGATGATCTGAGGGAGCTTGAACAGAACAACCGCCGCAGCCGCTGGCTCGCCCGGCTTATCGATGCTGCGGGACCCATGGTGGAAGAGGCTGTTTCAGGGCTTTTGCCGAAGCGCAAGCCCGTAACACCGGAGATCCTGTCCAAGTGCCGGAAGGACGCGACTGTCGCGGCATTTGAGCAGGCCGGGTACGCTTTCTTGAACTACCAGTCCCTGAAACTTCATGCGCTCGCGGAAAGGCTGGCCGAATTGACGGTCAGGCTGAGTGGCATCACCGGTGCGCAGCAGCATGAAGAAGCCATTCTCGAACAGTTCTCGCGTCATTTTTCAAAGCTTACGGCGGACAGCAAGGATCAGCTTGGTCGAACCGACGCACAGGTCGTCGCAGTGCTGCGAGGCCTTGACGTCGACTACCGCATCCGGCGCCTGCGTTTCGCCATTCGCAAGTTGAACGGCTTTTATCGTACTGAAAAGGCGCGGGAACTGCCTCAGCCCTGGGCAGAGGCGCTCGATCGCCTGAAGGGAGTTCTCTACGAACAGATCGACCACCTCGGGTGGCGGTGGAACGAACGCTTTTATGGCGGAGGCGTCAGGCAGCAGGCCAAGGCGATCGTGAAGGACATGGAAGCCGGCAGAACGGGCGCAAGAGGCCGTTTCGTATCCTTGCTGGACGATTTCGCGCAGATGATGGGACTGGCGGACCTGGATCGTCTTCAGGACGAGTTGTTCGCCTCGACCGCGCGCGAGCATCTTGACAACGAACGTCATGCGACCCTGATGCAATCCTACATCGGTTTCGGTTTCTACGATCTGATCACCTTTCCTGTCCTGCAACGGAATGACTTTTCCGAAGTCACGGAGATCCTGATCGACCGCATCAGTCCGCGTGATGCCTTCAGTCTCTACACCGAAGGTTTCGACCTGAAAGGCAAGTCGCTGAACTCCTTCGGCGCATTCTTCAATCGCGCCTGGCGTGAGCACGATTATCTCTGGGGGCGTCTCAACGCCGCCGACAGGCTGGTCAGTATTGTGCTGTCTACCAAAGGCGAAGGCGCCTTGCCGCAAGCACAGGTCAATCAGGCGCGCGCCAGAATCTTCCTGGCAATACTGGAGGAGGAGCGGGACCACCTGAGCGAAATACCTGAGGAGATCGAACGGATCGACAGGCTCATCCGGTCGATCTATCCCGATTTTGCCCATATCGCGGCGGATATTTAGGAGACCAAAACGGTTTCCTGCAGTGTTTTCTTGACGCCACCTTTGTCCATTCGCTACGCACAGCAGTACGAATTCGAGGGACCCTCCCAACCGGGACGCCTGCGGGCACATATACCCGCAAGGGCCTGAACGATTTGGGGCATTGTTTTGAAGCATCTACTTCTCATCATGCTCGGCGGCGGGATCGGCGCGGGCGGGCGGCATCTGGTGTCTCTGGCGACCTTGCGGCTCTTCGGGCCGGGTCTGCCTGTTGGCACCCTCGCGGTCAACGTTGCCGGCTCTCTGGTGATGGGACTGTTTATCGGCTGGCTGGCCAGGCATGAAACGGCCGACCACCAGACGCTACGCTACTTCGTTGCGACCGGCATCCTCGGCGGGTTCACCACCTTTTCGGCCTTTTCTCTCGACACATCTGTCCTCTGGCAACGCGGCGACACGCATCTGGCGCTGGCCTATGTGGCGCTTTCCGTCATCCTGTCGATCACCGCGGTCTTCGCCGGCCTTCTGATTATGCGGCAGGTCGGATCCTAGGCCATCTTCAAGGTTTCCCTTTCATTTCAGCGCAAATCCGCCTATACGCACCGGAACGATTTTCGCCCGGCGCAGCGTTGACCGGGCATTGAGGGTTTGCACGGCAGGATGCACCGGCAACCGGGTTTGAGAAAAAATGTCCGCGATTGAACAGAAAAAAGTGACCGCCGACGAGGCGGGCATGCGCCTGGACCGTTGGTTCAAGGCCCATTATCCGGGTCTCGGCTTCGGCCGCCTGCAGAAACTGCTGCGCACGGGGCAGGTGCGTGTGGACGGCAAGCGCGCGGAAGCCAACACGCGGATTGCCAAGGGGCAGATGGTCCGTATTCCGCCGCTCGGTGTCGAATTGCCGGCGGACGACAAGAAGAACGCCAGACCCAAGTCGACCAAGCTGATCGCCGATGACCGCAAGGCCATCGAGGACATGCTTTTGTTCGAGGACAATCAGGTGATGGTCCTCAACAAACCGGCCGGTCTTGCGGTGCAGGGCGGATCGGGCCTGAAGCGGCACCTGGACGGCATGCTGGAGGCTTTCACCGACCGGAAGGGCAACAAACCGCGTCTGGTGCACCGGCTCGACCGGGAAACCTCGGGTATCATTCTGGTCGCGCGGACCCGCCAGGCGGCCCAGGAACTCACCAAGGCCTTCCGTCACCGCAACACCCGCAAGATCTACTGGGCGATCCTGGCCGGCGTTCCCAAGCCGTTTCAGGGGCGGATTTCGACCTTCCTTGCCAGAAACGAGGGCGAGGAACGCATGCAGATCGTGCGCCAGGGCGAAGACGATGCGCAACATGCGGTGTCGCTCTATTCGGTTTTCGAAAAATCGGGTCAGAAACTGTCCTGGGTCACCATGAAGCCGGTCACCGGCCGCACGCACCAGCTCAGGGCCCATGCGGCGCATATCGGTCACCCGATCATCGGCGACGACAAGTATTTCAACATCGAGAACTGGGAACTGCCGGGCGGCATCCAGAACCGGCTGCATCTGCTTGCCCGCCGGATCGTCATTCCGCATCCCTCAGGTCACGGCCAGATCGACGTCTCGGCACCGCTGCCGCCGCACATGCAGCAGACTTGGAACCTGCTGGGCTTTGATGCGACGGATTACGACCCGGAAGTCGACGATCCGGACGAGACGCTGATCAAGCGGTAAATTGCCCCATCAGAGCTGGCGACATCCGTCCACGGTGTGCAGCACCAGATTGAACCCTTCCTCCTTTTCCGGAGGCTGGAAATAGCTCGAGATCTGGTCGAACGCCGCTTCGGATACGGAAAACTCATGTTCCCCGGAAGCGTTGCGCCGCCGAAGCCGGGCCTTGCAGACCTCATCCGGCACGTCGAAGACATGCAACTGGTGGTCCGAGCCGGCCGCCTCGAACAGCTGCCGCATCCACAGCCTGTTTTTGCGGGTGTTCGCCGGCCAGTCGAGCACGACGGAAAGGCCCGCTTGCAGCAGGTCGATGACATGTGGGGTAATCGTGCGTCTCAGGTGCGCCGAATACCGGACGTAATCAGGCAGTGACGTCAGCTCGTCACCGAACAAACCGGAAAGCCAGAAGTCTTCGCGCAGCAGTATGGTGCCGGGCTCGTCCGCCAGCGCTTTCGCCAAAGTTGACTTGCCGGAAGCGGCCTTTCCGCAAAACAGATGAAGTATCGGCCGTGATTGCATTTCAAAACATCCATGACACGAAATAGCCGGCTGAAAAACGCAGGGGCCGGGAACTGAGGTTAAAACCCACGGAAAAGGGCCGTCAGGATCACCGATACGAAGACGATTCCGCCAACACCCGCAACGAGTTTCCAGGCGTCGGACCGCTTCTTCAGTCCCGGCCAGCCGAGCGGTTTGATCACCTGGATCGCGGCGATCAGAAGCAGCAGCAGCATGAGGATCTTGATCAAGGAAATGCTCCGGCGGGGCAGGGAGGGCTGTACCCAAGCGGGATAGCCAATCTGTCCGCCGGCCGCAAGTCCGTTTAAGCGCCGCGGCTCTTCTGATATTTTGCCATGTATGTCGGCAACTTGTTCATGGAGGGCACCACGATGAGGGTTTTGACCTTGCCGGTTTTAAAGGCCTTCAGAAACTTGTCGTAATCCTTGAAGGCGACACAGCCATGGGACCCGATGGAGCGGCGCAGGAGGCGCGTGTGCGTCAGCATGCCATCCCGGCCCTTCATGGCAGCGTGGTCCAGCGGCAACATCCGGATGGCTTCCACACCGTGAAAACGTCTTTCGCGCATGCGCAGCTTGTAGACATTCGGCGGTGTCGGGCCGTAGTTCTTCACATAGGCGTATTTGGGATTGTCCATCCTGTGCCCGATGCCGGAATGGGCTTCCAGCTTGGTGCCGTCGGGCATGTGAACGGTTGCGGCGCTGATGTCATAGACAGCCACCTTGCTACCGGCGCCGGGAAGGCCGTCCTTGCCATTCCCGAAAAGCTTGCCGATGCCGCTGAAAACGCCGTCATCATCCTTTTCCGGGGTGCCGGGCGTGGCATATGCCAGGACAGGCGATGCCTGCTCGGGCTTTGCCTCGACGGGTTTGCGCGCGGTAACGGTCGGTTCCGGCCTTGCGGATCGGGCCTGCTGCGGAAGATCGGGTTTGGCATCCGGCATTCGCGGCACGATGGCGCCGGGCTTGACGGGAGCCTCGGCCCGCGCAACGGACCGTACGACAGGTTGCTCGAGCGCGGCAACGGTGACAGGCTCGGAAACCGCCTTGGCATCGGGAGAGGGGGTGTTTGCAATCGCCTTGCCCGCCACTGTGATTTCAGGAGCGGTTGCGGGCATTTGCGCAGATTGAGCTGCCAGCAGGACGCGGGCAAGCTTGAGGCTTGCAAGCTTGGCGGCGAGTTTCTTTTTGGCGGCCGCCTCTGCCGCCGCGCTTCTTTCCGCGGCTATGCGCCGTTCTGCCGCCAGTTTGGCTTCTCGTCTTTCCGTTTCTGCCGCAGAACCCGAAACCGGCAGGCTTGCCACAGGCGGTGGGGAAGCGGACGCGGGTTTTGCCGGGGCGGCTTTTGCCTGAACTCCTTCGGACAGGGAGGCAGTCGACAAGTCCGGAGCAGCGATCCGCGCTTGCGGGCCGGAAGCCGAACCTGAAAGCGGCAGAGCCGTGTCCCTGGCCTGAAAGGCAGCGAACTCGGGGAGTTTGAGGTCCGGTCCCATCAGTGTGGTGGCCACTGCCAAGCCCGAAATCAGAAGCGTTGCTCCTGCCAGGGCCAAATAGAGCACCCGTTCTTTCCTCTTGGCGGCTCTGTGCCCCTTCCGGTTCAAGCGCTGTTCTTCATGCTGCATTCAGGCAAAACCACTCTAATGCCCGCAGCCTCGTCAGCCGCGGTCCAATATCCGTATTTCTTGGTGACAAACTGCCCCAAACCTTGATGCCCACCCGCACGCTCAAGTATCCGCAAACATGGTAACCAACCCGTTTACAGGCCCGGGCGCGACCGATCAGGTGACCGGGGACCACTCTAGAGAGGCAGAAATCGGGCGTTTTTGCGATTTTGACGATATCCAAAGATAGGTGGTCGATTTGTCGCGGCCTGTGGATCATTTCTGGAAAGAGGTGGGCTTGATGTTTTTGCGGAGAGTGTGGGGAACGGATTCGACTATTTCGACCTTGACCTCATCTTTCCTTGACCCGGCGGGCAAAACCCGGCACATGCGACTTCTCTGCGGATGCCCGTTCCGGAAGGCACTTCATGTATCTGATCATTTTTGATGTCGATGGCACTCTGGTCGACAGTCAGAACACCATCCTGCACGGCCTCCAGGTGGGCTTCGAGGCCGCCGGTCTGCCGATGCCGGACCGCCAGACCGCGCTTTCGATCGTTGGCCGGTCGCTCGAAGAAGCTTTCCGGGATCTTGTCGGGCCGGATCACCTGGAAAAAGCCCCGCTCATGGCGGAAGCCTACCGGCAGTCGAAGATTTCAAGACGCGGTCAGGGCCTTGACATCGACCCGCTTTATCCCGGAGCGCGAGAGGCGATCGACCGGCTTCACGCACGGGACGAAGTTCTATTGGGAATTGCCACCGGCAAGGCAATGCGCGGTGTCCGGCACATGCAGGAAACCCATGATCTGCACGACCGGTTCGTGACAATCCAGACAGCGGATACCTCGCCTTCCAAACCGCACCCGGACATGATCCTGCGGGCCATGTCGGAAACCGGCGTGGAACCGGCAAGAACGCTGATGATCGGCGATACGGGTTTCGACATGGCGATGGCCAAGGCCGCCGGGGTGCATGCGCTTGGTGTGACATGGGGCTACCACGATCACGCACGCCTTGCCGCCGAGGGGGCGGACAAGATCATTCACAGCTTTGACGAACTGGAACGGGCACTGTCCGATTTTCTAAAATACGACGAGGAAACAGTCTGATGCGCGACTTTCTTGAAGTTTTGCACGAAGATGCTGCAAAGGATCCCGAGCAGCGCGCACGAGAACTATCCCGGCGCGAACTGCCCAAGCGGTTCTACGAGAAGGCCACCTACGCGGAAATCGACTGCGGCTTTGCCATCCATCTGGACGGCCGGCCCGTCAAGACGCCCGGCAAGGCGACCCTGATGCTTCCGGGCGAAGCGCTTGGTGCGGCCGTTGCCGCCGAGTGGAATGCGCAGGAAAAGGTCATCAATCCGGCAACCATGCCGTTGACGCGGATTGCCAACTCCGCACAGGACGCGGTCTCCGTCCGGTTCGATGAAGTGGCGGACGATATCACCCGCTTCGCAGGCAATGACGCGCTATGCTACCGCGCCGACGATCCCGAGAGCCTGATTGAGACCCAGCGTCAGCTCTGGGACCCGGTGGTCGATTGGGCAGGCGATCTGCTGGGCGGACGTTTTGTGCTGATCGAGGGCCTCATTCATGCGGCCCAGCCGGACAGCCTGTTGACAGCGTTCCGGAACCGGGTCGGCAAGGAAACGCCGCTGCGCCTTGCCGCGCTTCACACTATTACCAGCCTGACCGGTTCCGCGCTTCTGGCACTGGCCTTGCTGGAAGAACGTCTCGATGCCGACAGCGTCTGGAAAGCCGCGCATGTGGAAGAGGACTTCAACATCGAACGCTGGGGCGAAGACGCCGAGGCCGCCCAGATCCGCGCCTACAAACGTACCGAATTCGACGCGGCGGTGCTGATCCTGCGCGAGGGGTGAGGCCGCTATCTTGGCAGTGAGAGCCTGAAAATTTCTTGGCGCTGGCAGAACTTCAAGCGAACTCTGAGGTTACTGGCCCCTGCCTGTGCAGGGGGCTAGTAACCACTGCAGGGTGGATGGTAGTTGAGTTTTCTGGAGCTAACAATCATTGCGCGAAAAGCTTGTACTCATACTCACCCCAGATAGAACGTCGTCGCCATCAGGAAGAAGATGAGTACGCCGAGCACGTCGTTCGACGAGGTGATGAAGACGCCGATGGCCATGGCGGGGTCGATGCCGATCTTGTCCAGCAGGATGGGAACGGTTGCACCGACCATGGCGGCGAGAGTGGTGACGCATAAGAGGGACAGCGAGGTTGCCAGGGCAAGGCGCAACGGTGCTTCCAGGGGAACAAGCAGGGATGCTGTAAGGACCAGCAGGCCCAGCAGTGTTCCGGCAATCGCACCGTTAAAGAGGGCGGCGATGAGTTCCTTGGTCAGACGGTAGAAAATATCGCCGGACCAGAGCGCTCCGGTGGCGATGCCCTGAACGGCCACGGCGGACGCCTGCAGGCCGGCGTTGCCGGCCATCGACATGGTGACCGGAATGAAGGCTGCCAGAATGGCGGCTTCCGCGAGCTGGTCTTCGTACGAGCCGACCACGGTGGCGGCGATGCTGGCACCGAC
>NZ_JBNKYW010000101.1:0-27652 GCF_050301095.1 Roseibium sp. | reverse complement strand
CTGGAACTGATGTTGACCGGGCAGTATTCCCATGGCGGCGCGATGCCGGTGGTGAAGCCGTTCGAGCATCGTCCCGGCAAGGAAGCGCTGATTCCGTTGGAAGAACACCGTGCCGACGATTGCCTCTGGCTGTTCAATACGGTGCCGGCCTACGTGAAGGAGACGGGCGATCTGGCCTTTTTCAACAAGGTCCTTCCCTTCGCGGACGAAGGCGAAGCGACGGTACTGGGGCACCTGCGCCGGGCCTTGGAATTCAACCTGAACAACAGCGGTGCGAATGGCTTGCCCTGCGGTCTGTTGGCCGACTGGAACGATGCCCTGAAGCTGGGGCTCCACGGCGAAAGCATGTTTGTGGCCTTCCAGCTCCGGCTGGGATTGAAGACCTACATGGACATCTGCCTCATGCTTGAGGAAACGGATGAAGCCGCCTGGGCGCAAGCCCATCTGGAATTTTTGGACGCCTCCCTGCAGGAACATGCCTGGGATGGGGATTGGTTTATCCGCGCCATCGCCGAAGGTGGCGAAGTGATTGGTACACACCAGAACGAAGAAGGCCGGGTATGGTTGAATGCCCAGGCTTGGGCGGTGATCAGCGGGGCGGCCAGCGATACGCAGGCTGTGAAGGCCATGGATGCGGTCAACGAACACCTCGCTTCCGAATTCGGTATCGCGCTGTGCGACCCGCCCTATGCGAAGACGCCGATCGATCTGGTGCGCGCGGTCCTTTATCCGCCGTCCATGAAGGAAAATGGCGGCATCTTCTGCCATCCGCAAAGTTGGGGCGTTATCGCAGAAACCTTGCTGGGACGTGGAACCCGCGCCTACGAATACCTGCGGGCCTTTCTTCCCGCGGCGTACAACGACCGCGCAGAGATCCGCCAAGTGGAACCGTACGTGCATGCCCAGAGCACGCACGGCAAATATTCCCGCATGGCTTTCGTCCATCTCCTTGGTCATGAAATTGCGATCAGAAGGAGATCCCTTATGGAACCGACCAGCGAAATGCCGGTCATTGTGATCGGCGCGGGTTTGTCCGGGCTTGCCTGTGCCAGGATCCTCGCGAACAGAGGCATTCCGGTCAAAGTGCTCGAAGCGCGACACCGGGTCGGCGAGCCGTGGCGTTCGCGCCATCCCGCGCTCCGCTTGAACATTCATCGCCACTTTGCCCGTTTGCCGGGCCAGGAAGCACCTCGCGGTGACGGACCATTCCTGCGGCGCGACACCGTTGTTGAACATCTGGAACGCTACGCGGACGGACTTGGCGCGAAAATCTGTCATGGCACGGAAGTTACCGGCCTCACGCGCCAGGGCAGGACCTGGCGGGTCGAGACGAACTCTGGAATTCTTGATGCCGCGCATGTCGTTTTCGCAACCGGACGCGACCGGGTTCCCCACGTCCCCGACTGGCCCGGACGCGCAGATTTCACGGGTGCATTCCTGCACGCTGCGGATCTCGGCGATGTTTCACGGTTCAACGGGAAGCGGGTTCTGGTCATCGGTGCCGGGAATTCCGGGTCGGACGTGCTCAACCACCTGTCGCGGCATGCGCCGGCGGAAGTCCTGGTTTCGGTCAGGCACGGCCCGGCGGTCGTTCCCACGCGTATTTTCGGCTTTCCGCTGCACCGCCTGGCGCGCGTCTTCGCGGCCATGCCCGTGAGACTTCTCGACCCGGCTTTCCGGCTCACACAACGCCTGTTTCTTGGCGATCTCGCCCGTTTCGGCCTGAAAAGCCATCCGGACGGCGGTGGCACGCGCATGGTGCGGGATGGCATCGCTTTCGCCATCGATGACGGCTTCGTCTCGGAACTCAAGAACGGGCGGCTGGAGGTGGTCCCCGAAGTCGTACGGTTCGACCGAGGGCGCGTGATCCTGGCAGGGGGCGGCCAATGCAGCCCCGACGTGGTGATTGCTGCAACGGGCTATCGCTCCGGGCTGGAAACGTTGCTCGGCCCGCTTGGCGTGCTGGGTGCCGACGGCCAGCCGATCCATCCGATGGGAGAACCGGATCCTGCTCATCCCGGGCTCTGGTTTACCGGGTTCCGGCCGATGTTTACCGGCTATTTCGACGCAGCCCGGATCGCTGCCGAGCGGATCGCGGACGTCATTGCCGCGCAAGCATCGCCAATGCGGCCGCGAAGGCCTTCATATACCGGGCAAAACTCCGCTGATCTGACGGCGCGCCCCGCATTCGGGGCTGGCGAAGCCCGGACCAGCTTTTCAACGACAGGAGAAACGAAATGAACGAGATGACTGTTACCAGAACACGATCCGAGGCTTTTGCCGAACGTATCGGAACCCTTCTTGACGCCGGCGCCGTTGCCGCAATGATTTCGGTCGGACATCGGGCGGGTCTCTTCACTGCTCTGGCGGGACAGCGGCCTGAAACGAGTGATGAGATCGCCCGCCGCACCGGTCTTGCCGAGCGCTACGTGCGTGAATGGCTGGCCGTCATGGTCACCGGCCGCATCGTCGACTATGACCCAGCACACCGGACCTATCACCTGCCCGAAGCGCATGCGGACTGCCTGGTGCCGGGCGCCGCGCTGGGAAATCTTGCCGTCTATGCGCAGCACGTCACGCTTCTGGGCAAGCTGGAGGACCGGATCCAGCACTGTCTGGAGACGGGAGAAGGCACCGGATATTCCGATTATCCCTGCTTCCACCAGATCATGGCCGAAGACAGCGATCAGACCGTGAAGGATGGCCTGTTCGAGGTGATCCTGCCGCTGGTCGAGGGGATCGATGAACGACTTGCGACAGGCATCGAGGTGCTGGATGCGGGCTGCGGCCGCGGACACGTGCTGCTCGCCCTGGCCGAGCGTTATCCGGCGAGCCGGTTCACCGGCTATGATCTGTGCGCCGACGCGATCGACCACGCGCGCAATCGCGCGCTGGCCGCGGGTTTGACGAATGTCACCTTCGAGCAGCGTGACCTGACCGGATATTCCGAACCCGGACGGTTCGATCTCGTCACGTCCTTCGACGCGGTGCACGACCAGAAGGATCCCGAGGGACTGATCCGCGGCCTGAAGACTTCGCTGAAACCCGGCGGCGTCTACCTTATGCAGGATATTGGCGGCTCGGCGTATCTGGAAAAAAACATGGACTTCCCGATGGCTTCGCTGCTCTACGCCATTTCCTGCGCCCATTGCACTCCGGTTTCGATCGGCCAGGGCGGCAACGGGCTCGGCACCATGTGGGGTTGGGAGACAGCCGAACGGATGCTTGAGGATGCGGGGTTTTCTTCGGTGAACCGCCACATCCTGCCGCATGACCCGATGAACGTCTGGTTTGTCAGCCAGGTCTGAGTTGCTGCCAGATCCCTTTCCGGCCGGCACGACATGAAGTGCCGGCCGATATTTGAGGCGGGCGACCGTGCAGACGGAAAATCCTTCATCTGCCGGTACCTGGCACTGGCGCGGGCATTTCCGGGAGATGGCCATCCGCCGAACGCGGCACATGTGTTTCCGCACAAGCGAATTCGCTTCTTGCAAAACCCCGTCAATGTGCTTCGATTTCCCGATAATCATTCAGGGGATTTGCAGCATGCGTTTCATTCAGCCCGACATAGCCAAACAGTGTCTGCTGCCGGTTCTGGCAGCGATCGTTTTTTTGCAGGGCAGCGCCGTCATGGCTGACAGTTGCTGGGACCATAACGGTTCCCTGATGCGCCTGCAGGCGCAAGGCAACCAGCGCTGGCTTTCCTATGAAGTCCCGAGGAACGTTCTGCGCAAGGCAGGCGTTCAGCCTGGCACGCTGCTCTTCAACGGCATCAAGAACGGCAACTGGTATTCGGGTACCGCGCGGGTGTTTTCCAAATACTGCCCCGGCTCGCCGCTGGAATATTTCGTCGAAGGCCCCGTGCGCGGTGACCAGCTGCAAGTCACCGTCACCGGTACGCGGGAAGTCCACGACCGCTGCCGTCCAACCGGCCAATACACGACCGACACGCTGGTCTTCACCTACAGCCACGATTGCTGAGAGCATATTCCGTTCCGAGGCCGGGTGAGGGCCTTCCTGCCGGAAATGCACTCTGAAGCTTCAGCCGCCGCCGAAGAGATTGCGCAGCAGATTGAGCGGCCCCTTGCGTTCGCCGGAATTGCCGCCGCCGATCGGGGCCGGCGGGATCGGTTCGCGGCCGGAGCCGACGGTGTCGCGCGGTTGCGGCTTGCGCGGCGCGGACACACTGGCCGGCAGGTTCGGCACGCCGGGGAGATCGGCCACCGGCAGGCCCTGATGAGCCGCGTCCATCACCTCTTTCCAGACGGTGGCCGGGAGGCTGCCGCCGGTTGCTTTTTTGGTCGGCGAATTGTTGTCATTGCCGAACCAGACCGCCGTGGTCAGGTTGCCGGTGTAACCGATGAACCACGCATCGCGGAAGTCCTGGCTGGTGCCGGTCTTGCCGCCGGCGGGCCGGCCGCTGTCGAGCCGGGCCTTGCGGCCGGTGCCGGTCAGAAGGGTTTCGGACATCATCAGGTTCATGTTGCCGACCATCTCGCGCGCAACGACGCGCCCGCGGCCGTCGCCGGAGCGTGAATAGAGCGTCTTGCCGCCGACGGTCCGGATCCGGCGGACAACATGCGGCAGCACGCCATAGCCGCCGTTGGAGAAGGGCACATAGGCCGAGGCGATTTCCAGAGGTGTGACTTCAGAGGTTCCGAGCGAGATCGACAGGTTCTTCTTCATCTCCGACGTGACACCGAGCCGCCGGGCGGTGCTGACCACGGCGCCCGCGCCCACTTCATGAGCGAGCTGGGCTGCGACCGTGTTGAGCGACAGGCTCAGCGCCCGGGTCAGCGTGACCGGGCCGTAATGTTTCTTGGTATAGTTCTTCGGCGACCAGTTGCCATAGGTGACAGGCCTGTCCTGCCGTACGGTTTGCGGGGTCAGCCCGTTCTCAAGCGCGGCCAGATAGACGAACGGCTTGAAGGAAGAACCCGGCTGGCGCTTGGCATAGACCGCGCGGTTGAACTGGCTTTTCGAATAATCCGCCCCGCCGACCAGAGCCTTGACGGCCCCCGCCGTGTCCAGCGTGACGATGGCGCCTTGCGAAACGCCGAGCGGCTTCCGGTTTTCCTTCAGCGCCGCCCGCAGCGCCTTTTCGGCGGCCTGTTGCATGGCCGGGTCGATGGTGGTGTCGACGATGATGTCGCTTTCAATGGAACCGACAAAGCTCGGCAGGACATCCATCACCCAGTCGGCAACGTAGTTTTCGCTGGCCGTGGTGTGGCGCCGGACCACCTTGGCGGGTGCCGCAAGCGCATTCTTGGCTTCCTCGGCAGTGATGTAGCCTTCCTCGTGCATGGCAGCCAGCACGAGCTGGGCCCGGTCTTCGGCAAGGTCGGGATTGCGCGCTGGGGAATAACGCGACGGCGCCTTCAGGAGCCCGGCAATGGTGGCGGCTTCAGCGACCGTCAGCAGCCGGGCCGACTTGCCGAAATAGCGGCGCGCGGCCGCATCGACCCCATAAGCTCCTGCCCCGAGATAGACCCGGTTCAGATACATCTCCAGGATCTCGTCCTTGGAATATTCCGCCTCAAGCCAGAAGGCGAGCACGAGTTCCTGGATCTTCCGTTTCATGGTCCGGTCCGGCTCCAGAAACAGGTTCTTGGCAAGCTGCTGGGTCAGCGTGGACCCGCCCTGGGAGACGCGGCCCGCCGTCAGATTGGTATAGACCGCGCGGGCGAGGCCGATCGGGTCGACCCCGAAATGCGAGCGGTAGCGCCGATCCTCGATGGCAATGACCGCATTCGGCAGATAGGGCGGCAGCTGTTCCAGCCGCACCGCTTCCCCGCCGGTGTCGCCCCGGTTGGCAAGCAGCTGGCCGTTGGCGGCGACAATCTTCACATTGGGCGGGCGGGCCGGCACCTGCCATTCGGAGGTCGGGGGAAGGAAGGCCGCGTAATAGCCGATGATACAGACAACCGCGATGACGCCCCAGATGCCGAGAACGGCACTCCAGTAAAGGCCGCGCTTGAAGAGGCGGCTGAGGAAGGCGGGAAGGCGGATGCGTGTCTTCCGCTTGCGGCTGCGCCGTTTGGCGCCGGAGCGGCCACCGCCGCCCCTGCGTCCGTTTCCGGGTTTGGAACTCTGGGACCTGGAAGGGCGTTTGGCCGGGCTTTTCCTGGTCGTTCCGCTCTTGGCGGTGCCGGATTTTGCGGTTTTTCGGGACTTTGGTTTCGAGCCCGACTTTGACGAAGGCGCAGCCGGACGGTCCTGCGGGCCAAGCCGCAGGTCAAGCAGGCTGCTGGCCGCTTCTCCAAAGGTCGGTTCAATACGCTGCCGGCGTTTCGCCCGAGGCGCCATTGATCATCGGTCCCTACTCATGCCGGCAAAAGCCGGCAACTCCCGGCGCCAGAGTAAGTTCCTTGGGCCGGTCCCCGGTGATGATCCTAGATTGCGGCGATTTAAGGGGGCGTTAAGGCTTTTGGCTTTTGGGCGGTTTGGTAGCAACCCGCCCGCTAACTGGCATAACGACTGGCATCCGCGCCGTAATAATTGACGTAGCGCGTGTTCAGTTCGGAGACCGGCATGATGATCAGGATGTCGGTCGTGCCGAATTGCGGATCCACCACGGCACCGTCGCCGATGAAGGCTCCGAGCCGCAAATACCCTTTCACCAGCGGCGGCAGGGCCCGCAGCGCGTGTCTGGCATTGATCGCTTCCGCAGGCAGGCGGTTCATTTCCACATACCTGTCCTCAACCGCCCGCACACGCCATTCCTCAGGCGCGCGCGCATTGTGATGCAGGAAGGACAGCTGCTCGGCAATCGCATCCGGATTGGTGCCTTCGATGGAGGCACAGCCGAGCATGACGTCGATCTTGTGGCGCAGGACATAAGCCCAGATACCATGCCAGAGCAGTTCGACAGTCTTCTTGTTGCGGTAAGGCTTCAGGACGCAGGACCGTCCCAGCTCCATGAAGCGCTTGCCGGGATTGGCGCCGATCAGCGCCTGGATGTCGTATTCGCCGGCCGTATAGAAGCCGCCGCGCCGGTCGGCGATTTCCTGGCGAAGGATGCGGTAGGTGCCGACGATTTCCGGTTTCAGCCGTCCGAGCTTGTTGCGCTTCATCGACGCGTGATCGACGACCAGCAGATGATCGCAATAGGCATCGAATGGGTCTGCATCCCGGCGGGTCGCAAGCGTATGCGCATCCGCGATGGCCGACATTTCCTCGTAAAAAACGTCATAACGCAGGCGCTGCGCCTTTTTCACTTCCTTGAAATTCCGCGCCATGCGGACTTCCAGAGACCCGATGCGGCCGAGTGTTTCACCGGACTTGAATGGATGAGCGTGTGGCGAAACCGGATGAACCGGAGACGGCACATTCGCTCCGGGACGCGTGTTCGGTGTGAACTTCCGGACCAGATTTCTTGGAGAAAAAAGTCCCTGTCGCATAATGGACATTCCACCCTCACGTATTCCGTCTAGAGCATCCCGCGACCGGTTTCACAGTCTTCCTGCTGTTTCGCCAGCCGTTTTTCCTTTGCCCGGCCGCCCCTTCGGGGCTGGTCCGCGTGCTTCGATGATGCCGTAGAACACATTATTCCGACAACTGGATGACACCTGAGGGTGTTCCAGCAACCGGCTGGCGGAAGCTTAGCCCAGTCTGATGGAATTGTGAAATTCGTGCGTTGATCCTGAGCAAGTCACGCGGAGCCCGAGCAGCCCGCGAACAATCAGGCCCGGCAGTTTTTTGCCGAAGCCCCCGGGGCTAACTTGCGTCAGCCTCGTCCAAAGCCCGCGATTGCCTCGGAAAGGGCTTCTACGGAGAGCGGTTTGGTCAGATAGCCTGCCGCACCGACTTCTGTGGCCTTGTCGCGGGCATCCTTCATGACGTCCGCCGTGACGATGAGGATCGGCACGGGTGCGCGTCCGCTCGCCTTTTCCGCTTCCCGGATCTTGCCGATGGCCTGGAAGCCGTCCAGACCCGGCATGTGCAGGTCCATGAGGATCGCGTCATAGGAACCGCTCGCGGCTTCTTCCACCGCCGCCTCACCGTCGACAACCATCACGGGGACATGGCCGAGTTTGCGCAGCATGGCTTCGCTCAGAAGCCGATTGATGTCGTTGTCCTCGGCCACCAGCAGGCGGAGCGGGCGCGCCGGCGTCTGGTGGCGGCTTGCCAGCAAGCCGTTCGTGACGGGTTCCGCCGAAACGTCCCAGGCGTGTTCCGCCCCGTCATCCTCCAGAAGGCCGGAGAAGATCTGGACGAGTGTTTCGATGCGCACGGGCCGGATGAGATAGGCGGCATAACCCGCTTCGCGCAGGTGCTCCAACCGCTCGCGTTCCGGCGGTGCAATGGTGATGACCGCCGGGGCCGTGCAGCCAGTCAGCCGCACCGTGGCCAGCCAGCCACCGCTGTCGGAGACGGCCGCATGGTCGACAATCAGAAGATCGGCCTGCGCGAGCGTTCCATCAAGATCCGGATGGCCGGGTGCGAGCACGCGTACTTCAGAGCCGTGCCCTTCCAGCCGCCTGGCAAGCAGCGGGCATTCGATCCGGCTGTTGCTGACGAAGACGATGGTCTTGCCTTGCAGTGTTGCGAGACGCGGATCTGTGCTGCCGGTCAGGGCTTCGGGAATGGGCAGCGACACCCGGAACAGCGCGCCGCCGTCTTCTGCAGGCTCGGCGGCAATCGCGCCGCCCATCAGGCCGGCGAGACGTTGCGCGATGGCAAGGCCCAGGCCGGTTCCGCCGAACTTGCGGGCAGGGCCGTGGTCGACCTGTTCGAATTCCCTGAACAGGCGCTCCGCCTCGGCCGCATCGAACCCGATGCCGGTGTCGCGCACCTTGATGTCGAGAAAACTGCCGCCGTCCGGGTTGGGGCGTCCGCTCAGTTCGACGGCGACACCGCCCTCGTCGGTAAACTTGACGCCGTTTCCGATCAGGTTGAACAGGATCTGGCGGACCCGCGTCGCATCGAGCGTGACTTCCTCCGGCAGGTCCGGAGCCAGCATGGCACCGATTTCCAGTTTCTTGGCATGAGCCTTGGGAGCCAGCAGTTCGACGACGTTTTCCGCCAGTGCGCCGACGCGTACGGGAACCGCCTGGATGTCCAGCTTGCCGGCTTCGACCTTTGAAAAGTCCAGCACCTCGTCGATCAAGAGAAGCAGCGTTTCGCCCGAGGTTTCCAGCGCTTCGATATAGGCGTTCTGTTCCTTGGTTAGGCGCGTGTCGCGCAACAGCGCGGCCATACCGAGAATGCCGTTGAGGGGCGTGCGGATCTCGTGGCTGACAGTGGCCAGGAAGCGCGACTTCGCCTCGTTTGACGTTTCCGCCGTGTGCCGGGCGGCGAGCAGTTCCTCCTCGATCAGCCGGCGTTCGGTGACGTCTCGCAGAACGGTCTGTACCAGCTGCCTGTCCGTCACCGTGTCGCGCACCGGAATGTCGATGCGGGAGAACCAGCGGCGGCCCTGACGGGTTTCGATCAGGAGATCCTGAAAGCCCATGCCTTCGGTCCGGGATCCCGGTTCCTGACCGATTCCGTCGGGATTCTCGCTGTTTTCCGCAAGCGGCAGGTCAAGTGTTGCACCGGGCTGCAGGGAATGGTCCGGCCCGAAGACGTCTTCGGCCGCGGTATTCACGTAAGTGACGATACCTTCCGGGTCGCGCCGGATCACGACGTCGCCGAGGGTGGCCAGAATACTGGCGTGGCGTTCGTCGGATTCGCCCAGTTCCCAGGCCCGGTCTTCCAGTTCCTCGCAGCGTGCCATCAGCCGGCGGATCTTGTCGTCCTTGATCTGAATGGCCTGCACCGCCCGGTAGAGGTCATCGGCATAAAGGCGCCAGACCGCGAGGCCACCGGCGAAAAAGGCAAGACCGACGCCGAAGAACCGGTTAGGCCCCTCGGAGGCGACCGTGAGAAAGGCAGCCGCGAGACCACCGACGAGGCCGAGGACGGCGAGATTCAAAAGGACCTTGGCCGGGGCGGACACCGGCCGGTCGGTCGCCCGGCGGCCCGGTCCGACATCGGGACCGATCTCGGAAGTCCCGGCACGATCCGATGCTCTGGTGGATTTCCAGTCCGTAGAGGTTTCCGGAGAGATTTCTGGAGACGCTTCGGTCGGAGGCGTGTTGTTGTCACCGAAGACCGGTTTTTCCCGCGCGTCTTCTCTCTCTACCGCCGTTTTGGCGGCACGATTACTGTTCCGGCTGACCAAGATCGATACTCTCTACAAGACCCAGTTGCCGGAAGTGTGCCGCTTAAACTTTGAGAAACCGTTTCTGAAATCCGCAATAATCAGAAAATGTTGTGATGATCCGCTTCACTCAGATCCAGTCCTTGAGAACAGGATGCGTTTCAACGGTTGCGACACCGTCGATAGCGGCAACGCAGTTCCTGAGTTCGGCCAGAGCTTCCAGACTCGGACTTCTGACAAGCAGCACCATATCCCGGTCGCCGGAAATCGATCGGCACTGTAGAACGCCTTCCAAGCAGGCAACTTTCGGAGCAATGGCTGCACAGGTGGCCGATCCGGTCCGGATCCACAGATAGGCTTCGAACTTGGAATGCTCGGGATCAGCGACGCTGATCGTGTATCCGCGGATAATGCCTTTTTCTTCCAGTTTCCGGATCCGTTCCTGGACGGTCGAGCGGGCAAGGCCAACGGAGGCCGCAAGGGTTTTTAGCGGCATCCGGCTGTCCGTTTTCAGCAGTTGCAGCAATTTTCGGTCAATGGTGTCCATGCGACCTTTTATCATCAAGCCGAAACGAATTCTGCCGCTTCCGTCCGGAAAAAGGCCGGGAACTCCGGTCAAAATGCCGGAGGAGCCCGGCACGCCAGTCTGCTAGAGCACGTCCTGCAAATGTTCAGGCAGCAGGAGATCTCCATGCAATTTCATCTCGATACTGACAGGTTCACGGCGGAGCGGGCCTGGGGCGCCCGCCTGATCGGCGAGGTCGACAATGTCACCATTCGCCTCCACTGGACCGATCAACCGTACAAATGGCACGTCAACGACGGCCCGGAGGTTTTCGTTGTGCTGCACGGGCAAGTTGACATGCATTACCGCGAGGCGGGTGCGGACAAAGTCAGGAGAATGGAGCCGGGGCAGATCTTCTTTGCAGAGGACGGTGATGCGCATGTCGCTCATCCCTTTGGAGAAGCCCGTGTCCTGGTTGTCGAGCGCAAGGACAGTATTTGATCCGGAAGGCCTCATCTGAACCGGACGATAACTTCAGCTTCTCAGGAACCGGCGGGCACCGGTTTGCGGACGGCGCGAATCGTTCCGCTGCCGCCGCCGCCGCAGAAAAACCGGTCGGTGCCATTGGATTCCAGTCCCGAAACGCCTGCGCCGGCAGGCATTGCCAGGCAGGCCAGGACATCGCCCGTTTCCGGATCGACACGCCGCAGCTCGCTCTCATCGTTCTCCCAGGTGCCGTGCCAGAGTTCACCATCGACGAAGGTGACGCCGGTCACGAAGCGGTTGCTCTCGATCGTGCGCAGGACCTCTCCTGTTTCCGGGTCGACCTGGTGGATCATCCGGCTGCGGTGCTGGCCGATCCACAGCATGCCCTCCGCCCAGGCCAGACCTGAACCGCCACCGTCGGCTGGCGTCGGGATTGTGCCGAGCAACGCGCCGGACGCCGGGTCAATCTTCTGAATGACGGTCCCTGCGATCTGGTAGAGATGCCTGCCGTCATAAGCGGTACCGGCGTCGGCCGTGACGGCGAGAGTATTTGAGATATTCCCGTTTTCCGGATCGAGGGCATTGAGCCGGTCGCCACTGGCAAACCAGATTTTTTGACCGTCAAAGCTGACACCGGCAACGTCCTCGACATCGGGAAATGGGCCGTATTCACAAAGGATATCTGCTGCTGACTGTTTCATGCCGGTATCCTAACCGTTCGGCAGCGGAGCCGGGAGTAACAAACTTGTCGGGAAACCTGGCACGGTCCGCTGGATCCAGCGGCAGGCCCGTCCCCGTCCGAAGGATTCGACTTTTCCGGCCTCTGAAAGTGCCTCAAGGGCACGCAGCGTGGTGCGCGAACTCACGCCAAGGGCCAGGGCAAGGGCCGAACTCGACCAGGCTTCGCCGTCCGCCAGCAGCGCCATCACCTCGGCATGATCGCCTTCGACAGGGGGCGTGAGCACCACGACCTCGCCGGGTCCCTGCATTTCCAGCACAAACCCGTGCCTGGTTGCCTTGAGTGCGGCCTGCGGTTCGAGCGCCTTGCGCAAGCGGGCGATCTCGACCCGAAGGCGCGTGCGGTGGGATTCATCCGCATGCCGGGCCCCGAAAATGCGTTCAAGAAGCATTTCGCGCGAGACATCTTCCGGCCAAGCCTCCGCGAGTGCGCGCACGAGTGCGAACAGAACCGGGCGGCTGGCAAGCGGCACAACGGTGGTTCCGGCACGCACCACGTTGCGGCAGGCGTCGACAATGAGCTTGTCGGACGCCAGCAAGGTCTCGACTTCCCCCAGGCCAAGCAGGTGCTTCGATCCGCGCGTAACAAGTGTCGCGGCGGGCGCGTCGAAAGCGCGAGAGGCGCGTTCCACCTCGGCTGTCAGCGCAGCATGCCCGGCGTCACGCGCAGCCTCCGAGGCCCGCGCAAGGGCAGCGCGCGCGGGTTCCGTCCTGACGCGCCGCATCGCGATTCCCGCCGCCACCAGCGCGTGGCCCGCTCTTGAGGCCTGCGGCAATGATGCTGTGTCGATGTCATCAAGTATCCGCTCGGCCTCGTCGAGGTGCCCGATCAGCAGCAGCCGCCTGGCGTCCAGATATCCGGCATGGGCGGCATTCACGCTGTCTCCCAGGGAGTCGAGCGTTTCCCGGGCGGGGCGAAGCGTTTTCATCACGCTTCCGAGGTCCCGCAGGGCAAGGGCGATCTCCGCTTCGGCGACGATGCAGCGCGCCCGCGCCAAAGCCTCCTTCTGGCCGAAGGCACGCGTCGCGCTTCGAAGGAGATCCCGGGCCCGTGCAAGGTCTCCGAGTTGCGCCATGGCAATGCCGCGCAGCGCGAGCGCCGGTGCGTCATCGCGCAATGCGACCTGCTTGAGCGCGGCGAGCGGGTCGCCCACCGAGAGCGCGCGCGCTGCCGCGGTGATCACTGAGTCCATTCAAATCCCGTCAAACTTGTAACTCACGCTGTTTTCGACCGGGCTCCTAGGGTGAAGTCCGGTTCTGCAACTGCCGGCAACGGCAAGGTTCGATTGGAAGATCCAAAATGACAACTTACGCAAATGCAAGGAAGAACGGCAATCAGACCTTGTGGCCCTGCCGCCTGTCTGGAGCGCTCGGTCTCGCCGCGTCTCCGGTCTTTGTGCTGATGGCGTGGATCTCGGCGAACGGCATGTCGCAGACCGTGAGCTGCTCGTCGGCGTCAGATGTCCTGCACCTCGGCGGGATGGCCTGGATGTATCTGCTGATGAGCCTGTTCCACGTCTCGCCCTGGCTGAAGCTTGCCTCAGGCCGGGAGCGGCAAACTTCACCATCAATCCGGTAAACCGAAGGATAGCAACAATGCAAAACCAGATCGTATCGCGGGACGAATGGCTCAATGCCCGCAAATCGCTTCTCGAAAGGGAAGTCGCCATGACCCACGAACTCGACGCCCTGCGCGCCGAGCGCCGGCAGCTGCCCTGGGTCAGGATCGACAAACCCTATGTCTTCGAAGGCCCAACCGGCAAATGCGAGTTCGCCGATCTTTTTGGCGGCCACAGCCAGCTTGCCGTCTATCACTTCATGCTGACACCGGGCTCGGACCATATCTGTCCGGGTTGCTCGTTCATCGTCGACCACCTCTCCGCCGCGCAGCAACACTTCGAACATGCCGATCTGGCATTCACGGCGGTCTCCCGAGTGCCCGTGCAACAGATCGAGCAGGTGAAGACCCGCATGGGCTGGACGTTCCCCTGGGTGTCTTCCGCCGGCAACGATTTCAACTTCGACTTCGGCGTGTCTTTCAGGCCGGAAGACCGCGCCGCCGGCCGGGCCAGCTACAACTACGGCAAGACGGCCATCGAAAAGGCGTCCGACATGTTCGGCATCAGCATCTTCGCAAAAGACGAAGTAGGCGCGATCTATCACACCTATTCGACCTATCACCGCGGCGCGGAACTGCTGATCGGCGCGTTCAACTGGCTCGATCTCACGCCGAAGGGCCGCAATGAAAACGGCAGCACGATGGGATGGGTGAGACTGCACGACGAATATTGAGCGAAGAGGTCTGAGAGCGGTGGTCTGGAGTACCACCGCTCCCGGCAAGGATGGTTCAGGAACAAGCGAACCATATTCGTGACGTTCCGTGGTGACATGATCCTGAGCGTGAAAACAAGGCCTTGGTTCAGAACCGGTACTTTCACTAGTTTGGCAAAGCCGGGGGATCTTCAGTGATTGAGCGCAAATAGGCGATCAATGCGACCCGGGGGCGTTCGACCGGCAATCCCCCGATCCACATATCGGTTCCGGGAATGAACACTGTCGGATTGACTACGAAGTGGCTCAGCTCCTCGTAGCCCCATTCGCCACCCGCGGCACGCATGGCTTCGGAATAGGCAAAGCTGGCGTCGGCGCCCTTTTTGCGGCCGACAATATTTATGAGCGAGGGGCCAAGACGTCCGTAGCCGGCACCCTCCGGCTTTATGCCTTTTTCGATCTCGTGACATTTCGAGCAGATTGCCGCTACGCGCCGGCCGAATTCGATATCCGCGCCTGAAATCAGGTGCGTTATCGGATCGATCTGGAGTTCGTCCGCGCCCAGGGAGCGCAAGAGTGCGACTACTTCCGGCTGGCTTTCCGTTACCGCGATATGGATCGGCGCTCCGAGTTCGTAATGTGGCATCCAAAGGTCGGCCCCGGCGTCAGCCAAGGCTCGTATAGCGTCCAGTTGCCTATTCTTCACGGCGGCGTGGATGGGAGCGTCGTTGTATCCGCGCGGATTGTCCCGAGATCGATTGGGGTCCGCCCCATGTGACGCAAGCAAGCGAATTGCGGCGGCATTTCCGTTGCCCGCCGCGATCAGGATTGCCGGCCGGCCGTCACTGTCCGGTTCATTGGGATCGGCGCCGCCGGAAAGGGCTGCCTCGAGAGCGTCCTGGTCACCAGCCTCAACAGCGTCATGGAGGGAGCCTGCGGCAGCGAGGCCGGGGATCGACAAACAAAATAACGCAAATACGAGATGCTTGAACATCGGATTGCCCTCCAAGCACAAGGCAAGAGTCTACCACAGAATGCGTCTGAAGTCCGGAAGAGGCCAATGCCGGGCGGGTGGTCTGGCGCTGCAGAGGTCAAATACCTGAAACGAGCCAAATCTACCGCTTGCTAAAACGAATGTGGCCCGCCGAGCGAAACTCGACGGGCCACATTCGTGGCAACCCTCCCGCACAAGGAAGGGATTTTCTCCTCCGGCTTACCGGACGTCCAGGAAGCCGATGATCTTGCGCACGTCCTTGAGGACCGGTGCGGCGATCGCGGAGGCCTTTTCGGCGCCTTCCTTCAGGACGGCGTCGATCTGGGCCTTGTCGTCCATCAGGCGGCGCATCTCGTCGGTCATCGGCGACAGCTTGGCGACCGCCAGCTCGGACAGGGCCGGCTTGAAGGCGGAGAACTGCTGGCCCCCGAAGTCCTTCAGGACCTCTTCCTTGGTGGTGCCGGAGAGCGCCGCATAGATGCCGACAAGGTTGTCCGCTTCCGGTCGGCCTTCCAGACCATCCGTTTCGCTCGGGAGAGCATCCGGGTCGGTCTTGGCCTTGCGGATCTTCTTGGAGATCGACTCCGCGTCGTCCGTCAGGTTGATGCGCGACAGGTCCGACGGATCGGATTTCGACATCTTCTTGGTGCCGTCGCGCAGCGACATGATCCGCGTGGCCGGGCCGGCGATCATCGGCTCGGTCATCGGGAAATAGAGATATTCCGGCAGCTCCGGCGAGGGCGTCGGGTTCGGCACACCGATGCCGAGCTCCTTGATCCGGTCCGCGAAGTCGTTGTTGAACTTGGCGGCGATGTCACGAGTCAGTTCCAGGTGCTGCTTCTGGTCGTCGCCGACCGGCACGTGGGTGCCCCGGTAGGCCAGGATGTCGGCCGCCATCAGATTCGGGTAGGCAAAGAGGCCGACAGATGCGTTTTCCCGGTTCTTGCCCGCCTTCTCCTTGAACTGGGTCATGCGGCTGAGCCAGCCCATCCGGGCAACGCAGTTGAAGATCCAGGCAAGTTCCGTGTGCTCACGGACCTGGCTCTGGTTGAAGATGATGGATTTCTTCGGGTCGATTCCGGCAGCCATATAGGCCGCGGTCACTTCGCGCGTCGCGTTGGTCAGCTCGAGCGGATCAGGAAAACCGGCAGTGATGGCATGAGAGTCGACCACGCAGAAGATGGTCGGCATCTGGTCCTGCAACGGCACCCAGCGCGAAACGGCGCCGAGGTAATTGCCGAGGTGAAGATTGCCGGTCGGCTGAACGCCGGAGAAGACACGGGGCTGGAACGCCGTCATTCTGTTTCCCTTTATTGGTGCGGCCGGTTGGAAGGGCGCTTGTGAAACTTTGGGCGCGCCGGGTTTAAGCCGCGCGCGCAGCGTATGCAAGACAGAAAGGGCCGGGGCCCGCTTTTCGCTGATCAGGTGTTGCGCCGTGTCAACGTTTTGGCCATGCCGACAAGATCCGCGCCGCCGCTGAGCTGGGTCACGACGCCGAAAGTGACGATGCCCGTCAGGACCAGCAGGCCAAGTGCCGCCACCCGCACGGCCAGCACGCCGCCGCCGAGATAAGGCGCGAGATAGAACGCGGCAAAATGCAGGGCGACCCCCATCACGAGGCTGGCCAGCAGCACCAGGGACAGTCTGCGCAGAAGCTTCAGGTCCGGATGAAAATGCCCGCGCCGCCACAGGACGACGATCAGAAGACCGGTATTGACCCATCCGGCCAGCGTGGTCGCCAGCGCGATGCCGACATGTTTCAGCACCGGAAAGAGCGCGATCGACAGGCCGACATTCACCACCATGCCGACGGCGGCGAATTTCATCGGCGTCTTGGTGTCCTCCCGGGCGAAATAACCTGGCGAAAACACCTTGTTGAGCACGAAAGCAGGCAGGCCGAAAGAAAAGGCCATCAGGGCGGCGGCGGTACCGTCGACGGCGGCCGCGTCAAACCGCACGCGCTGGAACAGCACCGCGACGATTTCATGGGGTACCACGGCGAGCGCGACGGCAGCAGGAAGTGTCAGAACC
Organism: Roseibium sp.; assembly: GCF_050301095.1. Taxonomy (GTDB): domain Bacteria; phylum Pseudomonadota; class Alphaproteobacteria; order Rhizobiales; family Stappiaceae; genus Roseibium. The sequence goes on along the minus strand of NZ_JBNKYW010000101.1, from coordinate 10,483 downwards.
AGGGAAAACTCCAGTGCCCGGTTGAGACTGTGCTGGTAGGCCGCCGTCTGGCCGGCGCGAAGCTGCCGGGTCAGGCTCGGCAGCAGAACGACGCCAATGGCGATGCCGATGACGCCGAGCGGCAACTGGTAGAGCCGGTCGGCATAATAGAGCAGGGCATTGGCGCCCTCCTGCAGCGATGCGATGATCTGGCCGACGGCGATGTTGATCTGGGTGACCCCGCCGGCGACAACGCCGGGAATGCCGAGGGCGAGCAGGCGCTTCGCCGATTTGGTGTAGCGGGGCCGGTAGACCGGAATGCGGAATCCGAGCCGCTTGAGGTCGATGACGACAACGGCAAGCTGCACGACGCCCCCGACCATCACCCCTCCGGCGAGGATGATGCCGAGTGCCGTGTTGTCCGTGATCCCCGCCGCCAGCACCGTGGCGAGCACCAGGCTCATCACCACGTTCAGCATCACCGGCGCAAAAGCTGCTGCCGCAAAGCGCTGATAGGTGTTCAGAATGCCGCCGACATAGGCCAGCAGCGACATGAAGATAAGATAGGGAAAGGCGATCCGCGACATCATCACGGTCAGGTCGAACTTCTGCGCGTCGTCGGCAAAACCGGGTGCGAGCGCCCAGACCACGAACGGCATCAGGATCTGGGCGACGGCCGTCAGAACCAGCAGGCAGAACAGGAGTGCGGACCCGATTTCACCGGCAAAGCGCCGCGCGCCCTCGTCGCCTTCCTCCTCGACGGTGCGCCCGAACAGGGGGATGAAGGCGGAATTGAAAGCCCCTTCGGCAAACAGGCGCCGGAACAGGTTGGGCAGGCGGAAGGCGACCACGAAGGCATCGGCCACCGGACCGGCACCGAGCGTCGCCGCCAGCAGGACGTCGCGGACGAAGCCGAGGACGCGGCTCAGCAGCGTTGCGCTGCCGACCGTTGCAAAATTGCGGACGAGACTCATGCCAGCCAGGCTCCGGTGCGTGTTGTCATGTCTCAGGAAGCCTGACGTTGAACCTTGCGGGTGACGGGGGCGGCCGGATCCAGTTCCACATGCCCCTCGACGGCATCGGAAAGACGCTCACGGATGATGTCCTGACGGCCGATATTGGCGATTTTCTGGCCCGTAAGGTCGGTCACGTAGAAAACGTCGACCACTTTCTCGCCGAAGGTCGAAATATGCGCGGAGCCGATGTTCAGATTGAGCGTGGAAATGGCGCGGGTGAGGTCGTAAAGCAGACCGGGGCGGTCAAGACCGGTGATTTCAAGCACCGTGTAATCGTCCGACAGGGCATTGTTGACCAGGACATCCGTTGCCACCTTGAAGGCCTTCATCCGGCCTTTCACGGCGCCCTTTCTGGCGACCGGCTCCGGCAGGCGCTCCTCACCGCGCAGCGTGGTCTCGATCAGTCTCGTGATCCGTTCCCCCCGCCGGCGCTCGTCCTCGTCGTCCGGCAGTTCGCGGCCGATGAAGATCGTGTCGAGGGCAAACCCGTCCGTCGTCGTGTCAATCTGTGCATCGACGATGTTGGCGCCGGTCGTGTAGCAGGCACCGGCGATGATGGAGAGCAGGCGCGGGTGGTCGGGCGCCATGATGGTGAGTTCCGTCACCCCTTCAAAAGCCCGCGGCACCACCTGGAAAGCCAGTTGCCTGCCGTCCTTGTCCGCCTTGTGGATCAGTTCCGCATGCGCCACCAGCCGCTCCGGTTCCGTGCGCAGCCAATAGGCGGGATAATGGCGGTTGAGATAGGCTTTCCTGTCCTTTGCCGACCAGTGTTCCAGCTTGCCACCGAGCTTTTCCTTGGCTTCATCGATGGTCTTGCTGTGCGACATCTTGGTGTGGCCGCCGGACAGGTGCGGCTCGGTCGCATAATAGAGCGTGCGCAGAAGCTGGCCCTTCCAGCCATTGAAGACACCCGGACCGACGGCACGAATATCGGCCACCGTCAGGATCAGAAGCAGCTTGAGACGTTCCAGGGACTGCACGGTGTTGGCGAAATCGGTGATGGTCTTGCGGTCGCTCAGGTCGCGTGACTGGGCGATGGTGCTCATGTCGAGGTGATGCTCGATCAGCCAGGCAACCGTTTCGGTTTCCGCGTCATTGAGGCCGAAGCGCGGGCAGATCTTTCGGGCGACCCGGGCGCCGGCGACAGAGTGGTCCTCCGGCCGTCCCTTGGCGATGTCGTGCAGGAACATGGCAACGAACAGCACCTTGCGGTTCTGAAGGGTCAGGATGATGTCGGTCGCCAGCGGGTGATCGTCGCCGGAATCGCCGCGTTCGATGGCTGCCAGCACGCCGATGGAGCGGATCAGGTGCTCGTCGACCGTGTAGTGGTGATACATGTTGAACTGCATCATCGCGACGACCTTGCCGAATTCCGGCACGAAGCGGCCCAGAAGGCCGGTTTCGTTCATCTTTCGCAGTGTCTTTTCCGGAAAGTTCCGGGAGGTCAGGATCGACAGGAACAGCCGGTTGGCTTCCGGATCGTTGCGCAGATTGGCGTCGACCAGTTTCAGGGAATGCCGGATCTGCCGGGTAAGGCGCGGATGCATGTTGTAGTCATGCTTGTCGGAGATCTGGAAGACCCTCAGGAGATTGGTCGGATCGTTTTCGAAAAGCGTGTCGGCGGTGACGTTCAGCCGGTTGTTCTCGACCACGAACCCGGGCGCGCCCTTGACCGGTTTGGCGGCTCCCGCCGTGCGACCGCTGCGAAGCCGGCGCATCATGCCGCCGAGGCCCCTGCCCTGCGGCTCCTTGACATGGTCCTCCTCCAGGCCGGCGCAGATGATGCGGGTGAGATCTCCCACGTCCTTGGCCACCAGGAAGTAGTGTTTCATGAAGCGCTCGACATCCTTCATGCCGGGATGCTGGGTGTAACTCAGGCGCACCGCGATTTCCCGCTGCACCTCGAAGGACAGGCGCTCTTCCGGACGTCCCGTCAGAAAATGCAGGTGACACCGCACGGCCCAGAGGAAGTCTTCCGACTTCTTGAACCTGGTATATTCGGAGCGCGAGAGGACCCCCTTCTTGACCAGCTCGGATTGCCGGTTCACCCGGTAATGATACTTGGCGATCCAGAACAGCGTGTTGAGATCGCGCAGGCCGCCCTTGCCTTCCTTGATGTTGGGCTCGACCAGATAGCGGGACATGCCCTGACGCTTGTGGCGTTCGTCCCGCTCCTGGAGTTTGGCAGCGATGAATTCGGAGCTGGAACCCTCGACCACTTCCTTGTCGAACCGTGCGACCAGCTCTTCGAACAACGCCTCGTCGCCCCAGATGTAGCGGGCTTCCAGGACGGCGGTCCGGATGGTCATGTCCGATTTGGACAGCCGCAGGCATTCCTCGATATTGCGCGTGGCGTGGCCCACCTTGAAGCCGAGATCCCAGAGCATGTAGAGGATGTATTCGACCACCTGCTCGCCCCAGGGCGTCTGCTTGTAGGGCAGCACGAACAGCAGATCGATATCCGAACCCGGCGCCAGGGTGCCCCGGCCGTAGCCGCCGACGGCGGCGACGGACATGCGCTCCGCGGCGGACGGATTCGTCACCCGGTAAACATGATGAAGGGCGAAATCATAGATCACCCGGATCAGCTCGTCCTGCACCTGGGACAGGCGGGAGGCGCACAAAAGACCGCCGCCATCCTCGTTGAGCAGGGTCTGGATCTTTTCCCGTGCGGACTTAACTGCCGTTTTCAGTTCGGAAAGAACGGCGGAGCGCGTCTTCATGTCCGACCCGTCGCCATCGTTGCTGGCGGTCAGTGCGCTGAGGCGGTTTCTCAGGCCGTCTGAATCGATCAATCCGTCAATTTCGTCCCGGGAAAGTTTCATGATGGTCAAGGTTTCCGTACCCTAGAAATCAGGTGCCCGTTATATAGATGTCACGGCATAAGGACACATAAATCCTTTCAAGACGAAATGCAGGGTCTCCGGAACAACCATCTCTAGTGCACCGGTCCTTTCGGCATCGGATAGTTGCCGGTGATTTCCCAGCCGAAGGACGCGAGGCGTTCGGCCGCCATCCGGGTGAGATCGCCCGTAATCAGGAAATCGACGCCGGTCGGCGGAAAGGGCAGCCCGCCGAGGCCTTCGTGCAGGCCGGAAAAGGTCTGTGCGACCGTCTGGGTCCAGGAAACCATGTCGAGCGGCAGCACGAGCGCGGCGATGCCGTCCCGCCTGAGGGCGACCGGCATGCCGCCAACCATCTTGATATCGCCCAGGCTGGAGACTTCCCGGTTGTAGGTTTCGAGAAGAACCACACGGCGGAGCTGGAAATAGGCAAGGTCCCGGCTGTCGGCGTCCGCCACCTTGGCAGCGATCAGATCAAGTCCGCTGACCCCCGGCATCGCCTGGAGCTGATAGGCGATCACCGCCTTTTCCGAGGCTGTGTAGAAGGCGTTGGCGGCCAGCCTTTCAATCGTCTTTTCCGAAACACCCGCCTTGTGGAAGGCCGCCGCCGTGCGGTCTGCCAGCTCGGACGGCGTGCTGTCGACGAGCAGGGTGCGGAAGTTGTCCGCCGTACGCGCCGTGTTCACGATCAGGCCGCCGGGCAGCAGGCTTGTGATCGCGCTGACCGTCCAGTTGCCCGCCGTGGTTACGCTGGCGGTCTCATCTAGTTTTTCGGAAAGCGGCTTGTAGAACGTATAGGGATCGGCCCCGAGTTCGACTGCCAGTTCCCGGCGCGCGCGCGCCTGGCCGGTAATCGACTTGGCGATGTCTGCGGCCGAACCGCCCTTGCCGGTGACCGCCTCGCCAACTCCTTTGGTCAGGCGGCCGAACATGCGCCCGACACCCGACACGGTGCTCTTGGCCGTGCCGACCGGATCCTTCACCGTACTCTCGACAAATTCCACCGGTTTCATCGCCGCCTGCTTGAGGCCGTCGACGAAACTGGCGTCGTTCTTCAGGCTTTCCAGCGCAATCTGCACCTTGATCTCGAACAGCCGCAGTTTCAGAAGGCCGTCGCCTTCGATCTGCTCGACGCCGAGGTCGGTCTGCACCTGATAGATGCGCAGGAACCCGTCGCTGCGCACAGGCGCCAGAACCGCGTAGCCCGGACCGAGCTGCTTGCCGTCCAAAACGGCGGCCGGGTCCTGTTCCGGCGGCGTTTCGTATTGTTCGGAAAGTGCAAGGGCAGGCCCGGCCAGAACAGCGGCGAGGGCCGAACCCGCGATAAGGGCCGAAAACTTGAACGACTGACGCACGAAACCGGTCTCCTTCAGGAAGTCGCCGGTGAGTGGATCAGTCGGGAGCCAACCCGTTCCGCGCCAGGGCTTCACCGGCAAGATAGAGCGAACCGCAAATCAGGACTCTTGGTGGTTCGCCATCCTTTGCCGCACAAGCTGCCACATCCGCCAGCGCTGCGTCCAGTGATTGAAACGGCGTTGCCTCCAAACCGGCGCACCGGGCAAGATCGGCGAGATCTTCCGGCGTTCTTGCGGTTGCCGTGGAGGCGATCGGCACCGTTCCGACATGGCGCGCCAGCCCCTGGAAGGGCCTGAAAAAACCGACCGGGTCCTTGGTCGTCAGCATGCCGGAGACCAGGTAGAGCGGCCGGGGATTGCGCTCTTCCAGCTCGCCCATGAATTCGCCGATATAAATTCCGGCGCCGGGATTGTGGCCGCCGTCGATCCAGACTTCCGAGCCTTCAGGACACATGTCCAGCAGCGGGCCGTGGGTGACGGGTTGCAGCCGACCGGGCCAGTTGACCGACTTCAAACCCTTCGCGATGACGTTCTGGTCCGGCAGCAGCTTTGCCGCCTTCAGGGTGGCAAGCGCCATGCCGGTGTTGGCATACTGGTGGCGGCCGTTGAGAACCGGCAGGGGCAGGTCGATCAGTTCCTCCTCGTCCTGGAAGACAAGATGTCCCTGGTCTGCCTGGGCAACGAAGTCCTGACCGTAGAGCCTCATGGGCGCGCGGTTGCGGGCCGCCTGCCGCTGGATTGCCGACAGGGCCTCATCTTCCTGGTCCGCGCAGATCACCGGAACTTCGCGCTTGATGATGCCTGCCTTTTCCGCCGCGATTTCAGCCAGACCGTCACCCAGGAACTTCTCGTGGTCCATGGAAACCTGGGTAATCACCGTCGCCAGCGGCCGGTCGATCACGTTGGTCGCATCGAGGCGCCCGCCGAGTCCGACCTCCAGGAGCAGGATGTCGGCAGGCTGTTCGGAAAACAGCAGGAAGGCTGCGGCCGTCGTGATCTCGAAGAAGGTGATCTCCTCACCGGCATTGGCTTCCTCGCAACGGTGTAACGCGTCGTAGAGCAGTGGATCGGAAACAAATTTTCCGTCCGTGCCGAGACGGATCCTCTCGTTGAAGGAAACCAGATGGGGGGAGGTGTAAACGTGGCAGCGTTTGCCGGAGGCCTCCAGAACCGCCCGCAAGGTGGCGGTGACGGAGCCCTTGCCGTTGGTTCCGGCCACATGAATGACCGGTGGCAGCCGGGTTTCCGGGTGCCCGAGGGCGGCAAGCAGCCGGCGCATGCGTCCAAGGGAGAGGTCGATCTCCTTCGGGTGCAATGCCAGCAAGCGGTCGAGAATTCTGGTGATCTGATCCAAGGCGCCCTCCACAGGGTCCCTTCGTCCCCGTTCAGCGTAATACCATCTGGTATCCAACGCCTCTAGGTTATGGCCGTTCGCCTGGCAAGCGGACGGCTCATATATGCCGTAAGTTGCCGCATTTGCGACATTTCAAGGAACCCGTCAGGCCTGACCGGCCGCTCCGGTTTCTTTATCAGCCTGTGCGTCCGTTTCCGGTTTTGCGGCGTCTTCACTTGCCGCCGGTTCCTTCGACGCTTCAAGAGCCATCTGCGGCAGCTCGACCTCCCGCTTCATCAGGATGCCGCAGACGCGGGAAATGGTGTCCTTCATCTCAAGGCGCGACACGACCATGTCGATCATGCCGTGCTCGAGGAGATATTCTGCGGTCTGGAAATCCTCCGGCAGTTTCTCGCGGACCGTCTGTTCGATCACGCGGCGGCCCGCGAAACCGATCTGCGCACCGGGCTCGGCGATCTGGATGTCGCCCAGCATGGCATAGGAAGCCGAAACGCCGCCGGTGGTCGGATTGGTCAGAACGACGATATAGGGCAGGCCCGCCTCGCGCAGCATCTGGATGCCGACGGTGGTGCGCGGCATCTGCATGAGAGACAGGATGCCTTCCTGCATGCGTGCGCCGCCGGAGGCGGCGAACATGACAAACGGGGTCTTGTCCTCGACCGCTTTCAGCATTCCGGCCAGAATGGCTTCGCCAACCGCCATGCCGAGCGAGCCGCCGACAAAGGAGAAGTCCTGGACGGCGGTGGTGATCGCCATGCCGTTGACCTTGCCCTGTGCCACATGAACGGCCTCGTCTTCGCCGGTCTTGGAGCGGGCATCTTTCAGACGGTCGGTGTAACGCTTGCTGTCGCGGAACTTCAGCGGGTCGGTCTGGACAGAAGGTACCTTGATACGATCGTATTTTCCGTCGTCGAAGAAGGACTCAAGACGCCGCCGTGCCGGCATGCGCATGTGATGACCGGAATTCGGAACGACCCAGAGATTGGCTTCCAGGTCCCTATGGAAGACCATTTCGCCGGTTTCCGGGCATTTGATCCAGAGATTTTCCGGAACCTCACGCTTTTTCCAAAGATCCCGGATCTTGGGGCGTACGATAGAGTTGATCCAGTTCACGTCAGACGCGTCCCACTTAATGTTAGCTACTGGCGGAGATATGGTGTCCGCCGGAAATCCTTCAAATCAGGCAGACCGGGTCAGGCCGAGCGTGCCCGGGCACATCCGGATGCCAGATCGGCGACAACGTCCGTGACCGCCTGCACGGTCCGGTCCGTCGCCTTGCCTGCGTCATCCAGGCTGTCGCGGATGGCGTTGACCAGAACGGAACCGACAACCACGCCGTCCGCATCCTTGCCGATGACCGCCGCCTGGTCCGCCGTCTTGACGCCGAAACCGACTGCCACCGGCAGCTCGGTATGGCTCTTGATGCGGTTGACCGCTGCCGTCACCCGGCCGGTGTCGGCGATATCGGCGCCCGTGATGCCTGTCACGGAGACGTAATAGACGAAACCGGAGGTGTTGGCCAGAACGGCCGGAAGCCGCTTGTCGTCGGTGGTCGGTGTCGCCAGGCGGATGAAGTTGAGACCGGCTTCAAGAGCGGGAATGCACAACTCGTCATCTGCTTCGGCGGGAATGTCGACAATGATGAAGCCGTCGACACCGGCTTCCTTGGCAACCTGAACGAATTTTACCGGTTCACGCACGTAGATCGGATTGTAATACCCCATCAGGATGATGGGTGTGTCCTGATCCTGACGGCGGAAATTGCGCACCATGTCCAGGGTCTTGTCCATGGTCTGGCCGGCAGCCAGCGCGCGCTGGTTGGCGAGCTGGATGGGAATGCCTTCGGCCATCGGGTCGGAGAAGGGCATGCCGAGCTCGATGACATCTGCACCGGCGGCGGGCAGGGCGTTCAGTACGGCTTGCGAGGTCGCAAGATCCGGATCGCCTGCTGTGATAAAGGTGACCAGCGCCGGCCGACCGGCCTCCGCGCAGGCTTTAAAACGGCGGTCGATACGCGTTTCCGTCATTCACTGCTACCCTTCTTGCGCCTGTTTTCCCTCACACAGGCCTTTTCGTCCCTGCGGATGTACGGGGGCATAGCGTGCAATGTCAATCAATCAATGCGAAACGGGCCGGATTGAAGGCGTCTGTCCGGATCGCCGGTCACCGGCTCGGGGAGTCGATCAGCCCGATCGCCCTGAATTCGGCGTCGTTTCGGTAGATGTGTTCGCTGCGCATGGGCGTCACCCGGCCGGCACGCAGAAACGACCCGCCCGCTCCCCGGAAAACGGTGGCAAGGGGTGCTGCCGACGGCGCGCTCAACAACAGGGCCTGCAAGGAACTCATCTGGGATCCGGAATGCTTATTCAAATCAACATGGCCGACTCGGCGGCGCCGGCGGACAATAAATTGATTTTGCAGTGCAGCAATAGCGCGGGATGCAGATCAGCTCTGCTTTTTCTGCATGGCTGCATTGAGTGATACGCAATTTCCTCTCTGGAAAACCGCACTTTGTGCGCCTATTTTGAAACAGTTGCAAAGCCAGCGAACAAAAATCCAACCGCCATTAAAAAAGGAGCTGAAAGAAAGTGGCCCATTCCCTCTTCGAGCCGGCTCCGGTTCCTTTCGGCGAAAAGATCTGGCGGCGTGTGAAGGATCTGAGCACCGGCCTCGCCGCGCGCCCGGCTCAACCAGGCAGTCCCGCCGAGGGGTACGCTCCCGACGTCTTGCGGCAGCAGGTCTTGGCTCTGGACGCCCGCGGCCGGCAGCAGTTTCTCAAGGCGCAGTTGCAGTCAAAACCGATCGCAAAATAACAAAGCCGCGTACGGGCGGTACGCGGCTTGCTCGTTCCCAAGCTGCTCCGGCCCTTGCCGGGACGGAGCATCAAGGTGTGTCCGGTTGTTCAACGGCGCTTGAAGTGCCTGTTGAACGCGTGAGACGTGATATCACAGCGCTCCAGGCCGAGGTCGGCCAACTGGGCCTCACTCAGGTGATTGAGACGCGCAATCTCACTCGCGACCTTACGGGATGCGCGAAAGTCGCGGACAATTCCGGTGAAAAGATCGAAAGACATTCCGGTATTCCTTTTGGAATGGTCAGTGAAAGTCTGGCCGTGTTGCATTCTTCGGCCCTGATCTAATCCAAATTTCGCAGCGCACAACCAACAAGAATGCATTGCTGCCTTTCCAAAGTGGTGGGGCTGGTTAACCGGAGGTGTCACACCCTTTTGCTCCGGAAACGCGTGGGCCCCGGGTCTCATTTCATTCACCCGGGGTTACACGGGATATCTTTCCAAAACAAAGAAGCCGCGCACCCTTGGGTGCACGGCTTGATTTCATTCTTGAGGGAACAATCCCGTCAGAGATCGAATCCCAGCATCTGGCCGACCGCGAAGACGTCCTTGTCGCCGCGTCCACACAGGTTCATGACGATGATCTGGTCCTTATCCATCTGCGGGGCCAGCTTGACCACGTGGGCAAGTGCATGGGACGGCTCCAGCGCCGGAATGATGCCCTCGACGCGGGTCAGCATCTGGAACGCATCCAGAGCCTCGTTGTCCATGATCGGCACGTATTCCACACGGCCGATTTCCTTCAGCCACGAATGTTCCGGACCGATGCCCGGATAATCGAGACCGGCCGAAATCGAATGGCCTTCCAGAATCTTGCCGTCCTCGTCCTGCAGCAGGTAGGTCCGGTTGCCATGCAGCACACCCGGCTTGCCGGCCGTGAGCGACGCGCAATGTTCCTCGCCCTCAAGCCCTCGGCCGCCGGCTTCGACGCCGTAGATCTTGACGCCCTTGTCATCTAGGAACGGATGGAACAGGCCGATGGCATTGGATCCGCCGCCGACGGCAGCCACCAGCGCATCCGGCAGGCGGCCTTCGGCTTCCATCATCTGTTCGCGCAGTTCCTTGCCGATCACCGACTGGAAGTC
>NZ_JBNKYW010000100.1:0-17029 GCF_050301095.1 Roseibium sp. | reverse complement strand
GGCTCGGCCGCTGCCTGACGCTTCTGTCCTGCCCCGGCAACTGGCCGGACGGACGGCTGAGCTTTCCGGCGGAGCCCCTGGCCCTCGCCGGCGGACCGGTCGAGCTTGCGGTGGATGTGACCGGCGCCCGCCAGCAATTCTTCTGGCGCCAGGAAGGCGACTGGAAACCATTCGGCCCCGACCTCGATGCAAGCGTCATTTCCGATGAAGGCGGGCGCGGCGAACACGGGTCTTTCACCGGCGCCTTTACCGGCATGCTCGCCTTCGACATCACCGGTCTGGGCAAGACAGCCGATTTCAGCAGGTTTTCGTATGCACCGGAGGGCACGTGAGGCACGGTTTCGCCTTGCGGCCCCCCAACACACCAAAGGGAGACACCCATGGCTGGACTGATCAAGGGACCGGCAATTTTCCTGGCCCAGTTCGGTGGCGACGATGCCCCGTTCAACTCACTGCCGTCCATCGCCAAGTGGGCGGCGGAGCTCGGCTACAAGGGCGTTCAGATCCCGACGTTCGACAGCCGCCTGTTCGATCTCGACACAGCCGCGGAGAGTGACGCCTATTGCGACGAAATCAAGGGCATCTGCACGGATGCGGGCGTGGAAATCACGGAGCTGTCCACCCACCTTCAGGGCCAGCTCGTCGCCGTTCATCCGGCTTATGATCTGGCCTTTGACGGGTTTGCCCCGGCGCATGTCCACGGCAACCCGAACGCCCGTCAGGAATGGGCCGTGGACCAGATGAAGAAGGCGGCCATTGCCAGCCGGAAGCTTGGCCTCGACGCCTCCGTCAGCTTCACCGGTTCGCTGGCCTTTCCCTATCTCTACCCCTGGCCCCAGCGCCCGGCCGGCCTGATCGACGAGGCTTTTGCGGAACTCGCCCGGCGCTGGAAGCCGATTCTCGACGTCTACGAAGATCACGGCGTCGATGTCGGCTATGAGATCCATCCGGGCGAGGATGTCTTCGACGGCGCCACCTTCGAGATGTTCCTGGAGGCGCTCGGCGGCCACAACCGTTGCCGGATCAACTACGACCCCTCGCATTTCCTGCTGCAGCAGCTGGATTACCTCGCCTTCATCGACATCTATCACGAGCGCATCTGCGCCTTTCACGTGAAGGACGCCGAGTTCAATCCGGACGGACGCCAGGGCGTCTATTCCGGCTACCAGGGTTGGGTCGGCCGCGCCGGCCGCTTCCGCTCCCTAGGCGACGGCCAGGTCGATTTCTCCGGCATCTTCTCCAAACTGGCGCAATACGGATATGACAGCTGGGCCGTACTGGAATGGGAATGCTGCCTGAAATCGCCGCAGCAGGGCGCCGCCGAAGGCGCGCCCTTCATCGAGAGCCACATCATCGAGGTGACGGACAAGGCCTTCGACGATTTTGCCGGCGGGGAAATCGACCGGGAGCAAATCAGGCGGATGCTGGGGCTCTGAGGTCCTGACACGCACGGTGGCGGAAAACGCTTCGACCGCTATTTCGCGACGACCGCCTTCCGCCCTGCGTCCGGCGCGCCGTGGGTCTTGGGAATGGCGTCCCTGAATACCTGGATGAGGTCCATCTCCTGTTCTTCCATGGCGCTCATCGGTGACAGCGCAAGGTCGGTGTAACTCCTGCGGTTCTCGTCCGCCAGGACCCGCTTGAGGGCCGGCCTGAATTTCAGGAAGAGCCGGGCCCAGGCCAGCCCTGCCCCGAGTGCCTCGACCGCCCGCTTCGGATAGAACACCAGCGGATTTTCCAGCTTCATGCCGTAACGGCGCTGGTCCCTGTGCTTGCGCCGGACGATGCCGCATTCCAGCGGGTGGACTTTCTCGATCAGGATCGCTCCGAGGAAGTGGACCATCGATGAATAGAGCGCCTTGGTCCTTGCGCCGCGCGCAGCATCGCGCCGCAGCACCGTCTCCACGTGCTCCGGCGTATAAAACTGCTTCCAGCTGTCCAGATAGACTTTCTCCCACTCCGCGTCCGTCATGTCCGGGTGGTGGGTGACACGATGATTGAGGTCATACTTGTTGAAATCCGGATCCATCCAAATGCCTCTGGATGCCAGCACCTTGTGGTCTTCGGAGCCGGGTAGCGGCGTGAGGAAGAAGAACTCGATGAGATCGAGCGGCAGTTCCTTTTTGATGATCTCGATGTTGCGCCAGACCTTCTCCGGCGTGTCGCCCGGGAACCCAAGAATATATCCGGCATAGGTGATGACGCCCGCATCCTTCCAAGCCTGCAGCATCTTGCGATATTCCCAGATCTTGTTCTGGCGTTTCTTCGCACCGGCAAGCGCGTCCGGGTCGATGTTCTCAAGCCCGATGAAGACCCTTGCACATCCGGCGCGCGCGGCCTTCTCGATGAAGCCCGGCAGGCGATAACACAGGGTGTCGACCTGAAGCGTGAGCTTGAACTTCAGCCCTTCGTCCTCACGCAACCAGATCAACCTGTCGAGGATTGCTTCCCAGTTCCTGTTGCGGGCAAAATCGTCATCGGTGATGAAGAAACGCCGGATGTTCTGCGCGGCGTTCGCGCGGATAATAGCCTCGATGTCGTCCGCGGTACGGAACCGCGACTTGCGTCCCTGAACATTGATGATCGTGCAGAACGAACATTGGAACGGGCAGCCACGCCCGGCATCGAAACTGGTATAGGCACCGGCCATCTTGCGGACCGCGTCCGCCGGAAGGATCGGATGCACCGCGTCTTCAAGGCCCGGCAGGTCCTTCATGAAGTTGTAGATCGGCTTCAACTCGCCCGCCCAGGCGTCCTTCAGAAGATCCTGCATGCGGCCTTCCGCTTCACCGGCATAAATGGACAGCCCCAGTTCCTGTGCCGCGACGATTTCCGGTGGGATCTCGGGCAGCATCGCAATGCTTCCGGCCGCATGAAATCCTCCGGCAACGACCGGAATGCCCGTAGCAATGAACTGTCTGGCGATATCGATAGCGCGGGGGAACTGGTTGGACTGGACGCCGACCAGTCCGACAAGACAGCCATCGGCCTGCTTCAGCGACCTGACCAGTTTCCCGATCTCGACCTTTGTGTTGGTCTCGTCGACCACTTGCGTTTCGATCGAGACATCCTCCCCAAGCACCTTGCGCTCGGCACAGTCCTTGACGAGACCAAACACGGATGCAAGCGAATTTGACGGGATCGGCGCGCGCAGCCACTGGATGACATAGCCGTCATCGTCGTAGTGAGATGGCTTGATCAACAGGACTGAAAATCGTTTGGACATAAATTCAAGGCTCCGATCAAGAACTTCGTCACCCGGTAAACGTCTTCCCCCGATCGGCATTCTCACGGAGTGAAGGCCCTGCTGCAAGAGAATATCCCGTGCAGCAAGTGCCGTCGAAGACATGCTGCTCGCCCACGCATCGATCAATTACTCCGGAAACCCGGCTTTCCTGAGGCCGTCCGTGAACCGCTTCAGCTCCATGGGGTCGGCGTAGGCCTCGGTCTTCTCCCCGGCGGCAATCGAAAAGTCCGGATCGATCTGAAGGTATTTTTCAGTCTCGCCGCGCGCCTCCTCCATCCGGCGAATGGTCGGGCGTTCCTCCCGTTTGCATGCGCCTCTGAAAAAGGATGGGCCAAAAGGCGTGACGATCAAGTCCGGATTTCCGGGGTTGCCTCTCCAACCGGAACGTCACAGCAGCAGATGCGACACCGACGGGGCATAGAGGGCATCGACGGCGGCGGCTGTCGCGCCGAGGGCAACGGCCGTGGCGCCGGAGGTGCCGACCCGGATCCGGTCCTCGCTCTTGCGAATGCCGTCGATGCGCTCGGGCAGCGGTTCGGCACGCTCCAGCAGGGCTTGAAGGAAATCCGGCCTGATGATGCCGCCGAGGACGATCGCCTGCGGGTCGAGCATCATCTCCACCAGATTGACGAGCTGGCGCATGTATGGGGCGACATCCGACATCCAGTCCAGAACCTGGCCGTCCCCCTCCCCGAACAACGCCTCGATCCGCACCACAGACGCCGGGTCCGTGGGTTCCAGGCCAAGGCGCTCGCAAAGCGCGTTGAGGGAGAGATACCGTTCCAGGCAACCGCGATTGCCGCAGGTGCATTGCGGACCGGCCGGGTTGACGATGACGTGGCCGATTTCACCCGCGTTCTTCGTGGCTCCCGGATAAAGCGCGCCGTTGAGCACAAAACCCGCCCCCAGACCCATGCCGAACTGGATGAAGGCGAAGCTGCTAAAATTGCGGCCGATGCCATAAACGTGCTCGCCGAGCGCGGCGGCCGACGCATCGTTCTGCAGCACCACCGGCAGTCCGAGAGCTTCCTGCAACACGCCGAGATTTTCGGCTGAACCGAATTCCGAGAAATTCGTCGCGTCCCTGTCACGGACCGCATGACCCGGAACCTCGAAAGGGCCGGGCGCCGCGAGACCGACCCCGAACAGGCGGTCCGCCATCTGACCGTGTGCCTGACGGAAGTGTGCCGCGAGATCCAGGATCCGTTCGTTGGCCGCGGCGACTGTGGAGGCGGAATGCTGCCGGCTTTCCTGCCAGACGATGTTGCCCAGAAGATCGCATGCGATTGCCGTCACCGACAGGCGGTCGACGTGAAACCCGAGCGAGCAGGCATGTTCGGCCCGGATCGCGACCTTCATGCCCGGATGACCCCGGCCCGTCGCCTTCTGGGCGTGCATTTCGACAATGCCGCGTCCTTCCAGCTCACCGACGATATTCTGCACCGTTTGCCGGGAAAGTGACGTGATTTCAGAGATTTCGGTACGGCCGATCGGTCCGCGAGTGCGGATGACTTCAAGGACGACACGGTGATTGTGGGTCTTGGCCCGGGTGAGATTGGTTCCGCTCGTCCGGAACGAGGAAGGGATCGCAGGCATGTCTGTCATGGCACCAATAGAACAGAATTTATTTTTTCTATCAATTTGACAAAATAAAAAAACACAGCTTAGGATGCACCCGCTCAATAAAAACCGGAGGGCGAAATGAACACGTTTGGAAAACTGATTACGGGGTCGGCATTCGCAACCCTGGCCATGGCCTCGACGGCCCTGGCGGATACCACACTCAATGCACTTTTCATGAGTCAGGCGGCCTATAGCGAGGACGACATCAAGTCGATGACCGCGAAGTTCGAAGCGGCCAATCCCGACGTCAAGGTGGACCTGGAATTCGTTCCTTACGAAGCTCTCCACGACAAGATTATCGCCGCGGCAGGTGCCGGCGACGACGGTTATGACGTCGTTCTGTTCGACGTGATCTGGCCGGCGGAATTCGCCACCGGCGGCTTCCTGACCGATGTCACCGACCGCATTCCGGCCGACTACACCGAGAAGGTCTTCGACGGCGCCTGGACCACGGTCGAATATGACGGCAAGCGCTACGGCATGCCGTGGATCCTCGATACAAAGTATCTCTTCTACAACGCCGAGATGCTTGAACAGGCAGGCATCTCCGCACCGCCCAAGACCTGGGACGAGCTTGTTGCCCAAGCCCGCACCATCAAGGAAAAGGGCATCGTCGACCATCCGCTCGTCTGGAGCTGGTCCCAGTCCGAAGCTATGATCTGCGATTTCACCACCCTGACGGCGGCCAATGACGGCGCGTTCTTCCAGGAAGGTCAGCCGGCATTCAATGCGGGCGGCGCCAAGGACGCCGTCACCTTCATGAAAGCAACGCTGGACGAGGGGCTCACCAATCCGGCCTCGCGTGAATATTTCGAGGAAGATGTCCGCCGGGTCTTCTCCAACGGCGAAGCGGCTTTCGCGCTGAACTGGACCTACATGAACGCCCTTGCCAACGATCCGAAGGAAAGCAAGGTCGCCGGCAAGGTGAAGGTCGCTCCGGCACCGGGCGTTGACGGCAAGAGCACGGCTTCCGGCGTCAACGGCTCCATGGGCCTCGGCATTCCGTCCAACAGCCCGCATGCCGACGAGGCCTGGTCCTATATCGCCTTCCTGACCCAGAAGGACATCCAGGACGACTATGCGAAGCTCAGCCTGCCGATCTGGAAAGCCTCCTATGAGGAGCCCAAGGTCATGGAAGGCCAGGAAGAGCTGATTGCAGCCGCCAAGAAGTCCATCGCCGTGATGTATCCGCGCCCGCTGGTGCCCTCCTACACGGAAGTCTCCGATATCCTGCAGAAGAACATCCATCAGGTTCTTCTCGGCGAAGCCGGCGTTGAAGACGCCCTGAACGCTGCCGCCGACCGCGTGAAGCGCATCCGCTAAGCGCCGGGGCATCAGGCCGGTCAACATTCCTGCTTTCGGCTGGTCTCAGCTGAAGGCAGGCCGACCGGCGACGACTGACAGGAGACAAACCGATGCTTGGCCGACGCCAGACCAAAGAAAAATGGATCCTTCTGGCGCCGGCCATGCTTGTGCTCGCGCTGATCACGCTGATCCCGCTTGCCAACACCCTATGGCTGAGCTTCACCGACACGCGTATTTCAGCGCTCCCCAAGCCGGTGCATTTCATCGGCCTTGAAAACTATCTCTACGCGCTGACCGACCCGGACTTTCAGGCCGCCCTCTACCGAACGCTCTATTTCACCATCGTCTCGGTGGGGCTGGAAGGCGTTCTGGGCGTCGCGGTTGCCGTGCTCCTGAACCAGCAGTTCCGTGGGCAGCTCCTGCTCAGGGCGCTGATCATCCTGCCCTGGGCGGTGCCAACCATCGTCAACGCTGTCGCCTGGCGGCTGATCTACCATCCCGATTACGGCGCCTTGAACTCGCTGCTCTATCAGCTCGGTTTCATCAGCGATTACCGCAGCTGGATCGGTAACCCGGCAACGGCGATGAACATGGTCATTCTGGCGGACGTCTGGAAGAATTTCCCGCTGGTTGCCTATGTGGCCCTTGCCGCCCTGCAAACGGTGCCGGATGACCTCAACAAGGCGGCAGCTGTAGAAGGTGCCGGTCCCTGGAAAAGGTTCCGCTCGATCACCCTGCCCTGGATCATGGGGCCGCTGATGGTGGTCATGGTGCTCAGGACCATCGAGGCCTTCCGCGTCTTCGACATCATCTACGTGATGACCGGCGGCGGTCCGGCCGACAGCACCAAGACGGCGAGCTTCTACGTCTACCAGGAGTATTTCAATTACCTCAGAAGCGGCAGCGGCGCTTCCTACGCGGTGCTGGTGGCCGGCATCAGCGCCGTGCTGATCCTCTTCTACTATTCCGCCACGCGGCGACAGGCAGCCGGAGGAACGGCATGAAACGCTCCCTGACCCAATCGATCCTGCTTTACGCCTGCGCGATCCTGCTGGCACTTTTCACGGCGGGCCCGCTGCTGTGGCTCGCGGTGATGAGCATCAGCGCACCGACGGACCTCACGCAAGTGCCCCTGCGCTGGATCCCCTCCGAGCTCGATTTCAGCCGCTATGCCGCGCTGATGGATCTTGAGGGCGGCAGCGGGGAACGGTTCCTGAGCGCGCTTCGAAACTCGATCCTGACGGCGGGCGGCGCGACCCTGATCGCCCTTCTGCTTGCCATTCCTGCCGCCTATTCCTTTGCAAGGCGCAAGGCTTCGATGGTGCTGCTGTTTGCATTCCTTGCAACCATCATGATGCCGCCTATCACCTACATCCTGCCGCTTTATTCGACCTTCTCCAGCCTTGGCATGCTCAACAAGACGCTGACGCTTGTGATCGTCTACACCGCAATGCTGCTGCCCTTCGCAACCTGGCTGATGAAGGCGAATATCGACGTGCTGCCGGTGGAAGTGGAGCAGGCCGCCTTCATGGAAGGAGCAAGCACCGCCTACACGATCCGCCAGGTGGTCCTGCCGCTCGCCCTGCCGGCGATCGCCGCGACTGCGATGCTGTCGTTTCTGGTCGCCTGGGACGAGTTCTTCTACGCACTGATCTTCACCAACGATCTCAGCGCAAAGACCCTGCCCGTCGCCATCGCGGATTTTTCCGCCGGACGGGTCACCGATTACGGCGTCATCGCCTCGGTTGGCGTGCTGGCCACCCTGCCGCCTGCCATCCTCGCCATCGCCTTTCAGAAATTCATTGTCTCCGGACTGGTTGCCGGGTCCGTCAAAGGCTGAGCCACCATGGAAACGCAAGAAGGAACACGTGCCGTCATGCCGGAAAATCCCATCCTGTCTGTCGACAATCTTCAGAAGCAATACGGCGACGTCCAGGTTCTCAAGGACATCAACGTCTCCATGGAGCCGGGCGAATTCCTGGTGCTGGTCGGCCCGTCCGGCTGCGGCAAGTCGACATTGCTGAGCTGCATTTCCGGTCTGACGGACATCACCTCGGGCACGATCCATATCGCGGGCAAGGACCGGACGAACGATGAACCGGCGGACCGGGACATTGCCATGGTGTTCCAGTCCTATGCGCTGTTTCCCAACATGAGCGTGGAACGCAATATCGGTTTCGGCCTGGAAGTGCGGAAAGTGGCGGAGGCCGAGAAAAAGAAGAAAGTGGCGGAGGTTGCCGACCTCCTGAAGATCGATCATCTGCTGCAGCGTCGGCCGGCGGAACTTTCCGGTGGCCAGCGGCAGCGGGTGGCCATGGGCCGTGCGCTGGTGCGTGACCCGAAGCTGTTCCTGTTCGACGAGCCACTCTCCAATCTGGACGCCAAGCTGCGGGTCACCATGCGCACGGAAATCAAGCGCATCCACCAGACGACGGGCGCCTCCATCGTCTATGTGACCCACGACCAGATCGAGGCCATGACGCTGGCAACACGCATCGTGGTGATGAAGGACGGGATCGTTCAGCAGATCGGCACGCCGCACGAGATCTACAATACCCCGGTGAATGCCTTTGTCGCCGACTTCATGGGCGCGCCGTCGATGAACCTGATGAAAGCCAGGGCCACACCTGCGGCGGACGGGATCAAACTGGAAATTCCGACCCCGCAAGGCAAGGCGATCGAACTGGTCGACACCGCGACGGCACCCAAGGTGCTGCAGAGCGAACCGAGCGATGTCCTGATCGGCCTGAGACCCGAAGCCATGACCGATGCGGAGCGGGTAAACGGGCGCACTGTGCAACAGGCGGACTGCCTGCTGGAGGTGGTGGAGCCCGCCGGTCCGGATACCTATGCCGTCATTCATCTCGGCGGAACGGAAGCCATTGCCCGCCTGTCGGCCGACGCAGACGTCAATGCCGGCGAAACCGCCCCCATTGCCTTCGACCTGTCCAAGATTTCCTATTTCGATATTGCAACGGGTAATCGTCTATGAGCCACTTTCAAGGACTGGCCGCCGATATCGGCGGCACCAACACCCGTCTTGCCCTGGTGGAAAACGGCAAGGTGCGTGAGGAAACGATTGCGCGTTTCCGAAATGCAGATTTCGATACGCCGGAAGATGCGATCGACAGCTACCTGACCGATACGGGCCGCCCGGCCTGCGGAGCCGCCGTCATTGCGATTGCCGCACCGATCGACGGCACAGCCATTCAAATGACCAACCATCCATGGACCTTCCGCGCCGATTGCATCGGCAAGGTTCTGGGCGGTGCAAACGTTACCTTCCTCAATGATTTCGAAGCGCTGGCCTATTCGCTCGACCGGATCGACCCGGCCCGCCTGAAACCCCTGCATCAACCCTTGCAGCAGTTGCGCACGAATGCGACACGGTTGGTTGTGGGGGCGGGCACCGGCTTCAATGCGGCCGCCCTCTTCCGCACAGCCCGGGGTGACCATGTCGGCATCGGGGAATGCGGGCACAGCACGCTTCCGGTCGAAACGGACGCCGAACTGCGGCTGTGGTCCTACCTTGCCCTCAATCGCGGCCGGGCCTCCATGGAACGGGCTCTGTCGGGTAACGGACTGCGGGAGATCTTCGAGTGGTTCTGCCTGGAACAGGGCAAGCCGATCGAAACGCGTACACCCGCTGAAATTGCCGGGCTTGCGGTAAGCGGCAGCGACGCGGTCTGCGAGGCGGCGGCACGCCAATGGGTGACCTTCCTCGGACGCGTGGTCGGCGATCTGGCGCTCACCTTCATGTCTCTTGGCGGTATCGTGCTGACAGGCGGCGTGACCCGCAGTCTCGCGCGCTACCTTGCCGAGCCGGAGTTCCTGACGGCCTTTCGTTCAAAAGGCCGCCAGAGCGAACTCGTGTCCGGCATTCCAGTCCATCTGCTGGACGACGACTTTGCCGCCCTTGCCGGTTGCGCCTCCAGAATGTGAGGAAGCGAAAGGCGCCGGTCCTGCGGGACCGGCGGCATTTGTCTACCGCTGACCGACGAACCTGCCCATTCCGTCCGGAGCCGGCAGGGACCGATGCTTTTCGGCATAGGCTTCCAGTTTTGCGGCAACCTCGGGACCGGGCAGGCTGCTGGCGCGGGTGGTCAGGTCCACATGAAGCAGGAAGGTTTCCACCGTGGCGGCAAGCTTGCCTTCCGCGCCATAAAGGAAGTGGAACAGGTGCATCTTCTTGCCGGCGCCATTCAGGACCTGCGTGCGGATGATCAGGCGTTCGCCCGCCATCAGCTCATCCAGATACCGGATATGGTTCTCGACCGTGAAGTAGCTCCTGCCTGAGGCGATATAGTCCGCATCCGCGCCGATGATTTCCATGAACCGGTCGCTCGCGGCGGCGGCGGCCTCCAGATAATAGGCCTCGTTCATGTGGCCGTTGTAATCCGTCCAGCTTTGCGGGATCTGGCGGTCCCCGGTCACCGGCAGGCCGTCATTATCCGGCGGGGTCAGCGCGGCCTCGTGAGCTTTGATGACACCGCCCGCACCGCTGCCGCTCTTTTTCAGCGCACGCATCATGCCGACGAGATTGTCGTCGCGCAGCCGCTCCAACTCGCGGATGGACATGTGTCCGGACTGCGCGTCGGACTGGCCGGCGATCAGGTCCACCAGCTCATCTGTGAACTCCGGAACATCCATCAGCTTGGTCCAGGGCCACTGCAGGCAGGGACCGAACTGCGCCATGAAGTGCTTCATGCCCGCTTCGCCGCCCGCGACCCGGTAGGTTTCGAAAAGGCCCATCTGCGCCCAGCGCAGACCGAAGCCCATGCGGATCGCCTCGTCGATCTCTTCCGTGGTGGCAATGCCGTCCTTGACCAGCCAGAGCGCCTCGCGCCAGACCGCTTCCAGAAAACGGTCGGCGATATGGGCGTCGATCTCCTTGCGGACCTTGAGCGGGAACATGCCGATGCCGCGCAGGATCTCCGCCGCCCGCTCCGTCTCCTCCGCATCTCCCACCAGTTCGATCAGCGGCAGCAGGTAGAACGGGTTGAAGGGATGGGCGACGATCGCCCGCGCGCCCTTCGCGGTCAGTTCCGACGGCTTGAAGCCTGAGGTCGAGGAGCCGATGACGGCCTTTGCCGGGGCCAGCTCCGTCAGGCTGCCGAGCACCTTGTGCTTGATGTCCAGGCGTTCCGGAATGCTTTCCTGGATCCAGTCCGCGCCTTCAACCGCTGCTTCCAGCGTATCGTGGAAGGTGAGCTTGCCTTCCTGAGGCAATGCATTGTCATAAAGTGCGGGCAGGCTGCGGCGGGCATTGGCGACCACTTCGCCGATCTTGCGCTCCGCTTCCGGATCGGGATCGAAAACGGCAACGTCCCAGCCGTTGAGGAGAAAGCGGGCGGCCCATCCCCCGCCGATCACGCCGCCGCCGACAATGGTTGCTTTTCTGGTCATGGTGCAAGGGTCTCCGTATGGCCGTCGATGGCCAGAACCTGTCCTGAAATCCTGGCTCCGCCGTCAGAGGCCAGATAGTGAATGCTGTTGGCGACATCCCGGGCCGTGACCCAGGTCTTCATCGACACGCCTTCGACATAACTTTCGCGAATGGCCTCTTCCGTCTCGCCACGCGCAGCCGCTTCCATGGCGACGACGCGGTCCATGCGCGGGCCTTCGACGGCGCCGGGACAGACCGCGTTGACGCGGATGCCGTGCGGCCCGAGTTCCATCGCCAGCGTTTTGGTCAGGCCGACTATGGCCCATTTGGCCGAGGCGTAGGGCGAGCGGTAGGGATAACCGAAGAGGCCCGCGGTCGATGACGTCAGGGTGATCAGGCCGTGGCCCTGCGCCTTCATCACGCGGGCCGCCCAGCGGCAGGTCAGGAATGCGCCATGGAGATTGGTGGCGACACAGCGCTGCCACTCCCCGTAATCCAGCGTTTCGATCGCCCCGGCCGGACCACCGGTCCCCGCATTGGCGCAGACCACGTCCACCCCGCCCCAGCGGCGTTCCAGATCGGACAGGAAGCTGTCCATTTCCGGTTCCGAGGTGACATCGGCAACCACCGCCAGAACGCCGGGATGGGCATCCGTGAACGCCGCAATAGCCGCCGGATCGGCATCGCAGACGGCGACCTCGTCGCCGTCTTCCAGAAACCGTTCGGCGATGGCGCGGCCGATACCGGCAGCTCCCGCCGTGATCAGCACCTTTCGCGACATCGTCAGGTGCCTTAAGCGCCGGGGGCGCGCTTGGTCAGGCCAAGTTTTTCGCGCACGGCTTCAGGACCCATGATCTTCGCACCCATGCCCTCGATGACACCGACGGCTTTCTCGACCAGCTGGGCGTTGGTGGCCAGCACGCCTTTTTCCAGGAAGAGATTGTCTTCCAGGCCGACGCGCACGTTGCCGCCAGCCAGGACGGAGGCCGCCACATAGGGCATCTGGTCCCGGCCAAGGCTGAAGGCGGACCAGGTCCAGTCGTCGGGCACCGCATTGACCATGGCCATGAAGGTGTTCATGTCGTTCGGTGCGCCCCAGGGAACGCCCATGCACAGCTGCACAAGCGCGGGCGAAGCGAGTGTGCCTTCCTGGACGAGCTGCTTGGCGAACCACAGGTGACCGGTGTCGAAGGCTTCGATTTCCGGCTTGACGCCGAGCTCGGTCATCATCGACCCCATGGCCCGCAGCATGCCGGGCGTGTTGGTCATGACATAGTCGGCTTCGGCGAAGTTCATGGTGCCGCAATCAAGCGTGCAGATTTCCGGCAGGCACTCACGGACATGGGCCATGCGCTCGGTGGCGCCGACCATGTCGGTGCCCTTTTCGTTGAGCGGCAACGGCGCCTCGGTGCTGCCGAACACCATGTCACCGCCCATACCGGCTGTCAGGTTCAGTACGACATCGACGTCGGCGGCGCGAATGAGGTCTGTCACCTCGCGGTAGAGATCCAGCCTGCGGGACGGCGCCCCGGTTTCCGAATCGCGCACGTGGCAGTGGACGACGGCAGCGCCCGCCTTGGCCGCGTCAATGGCGCTGGCGGCGATCTCTTTCGGGCTGCGCGGCACATGGGGGGACTTGTCCTGTGTGCCGCCGGAGCCGGTCACGGCACAGGTGATGAAAACATTCCGGTTCATTGTGAGTGGCATCTTGTCTTCCTCGATCAGCTTTTTGGGCGTTCTGCCGAACGCACGATGCTCTAACGGCCCTTCCAGACCGGATCGCGTTTCTCGGCGAAGGCACGCGCGCCTTCCTTCTGGTCTTCGGAGCGGTAGAGCTTTTCCACCGTCGCGAACTGGCTTCCTTTGATGCGGTTCAGCGCATCCTGGAATTTCATGTCCTCCGCCTCGCGGACCACTTCCTTGATCGCCGCATAGACGAGCGGGGGACCGGAGGCGAGCAACTCGGCCATCTTGCGGGCCTCGGCCATCAGGTCATTAGCCGGGTAAATATGATTGATCAGTCCCCAGCGGGTGGCCTCTTCCGCATCGAACCAGCGGCCGGTCAGCAGCATCTCCATGGCGATGTGGTAGGGAATACGCTTGGGCAGCTTGATGCTGGCGGCATCGGCCACTGTTCCGGAGCGGATTTCCGGCAGCGCGAAGGTTGCATGGTTTGCGGCCAGGATGATGTCGGCGGAGAGCGCCAGTTCCAGCCCGCCGCCGCAACAGATGCCGTTGACCGCCGCGATGACCGGCTTGTTGAGACCGCGCAGTTCCTGCAATCCGCCGAAACCGCCAACGCCATAGTCGCCGTCCACCGCGTCGCCTTCGGCGGCCGCTTTCAGATCCCATCCCGGGCAGAAAAACTTTTCCCCCGCCCCGGTGACGATGGCGACCCGGAGTTCCGGGTCGTCCCGGAATTCGGTGAAGACCTCGCCCATGATGCGGCTGGTCGCCAGGTCGATGGCATTTGCCTTGGGCCGGTCCAGGACCACCTCCAGCACATGACCGTTTCGTGTTGTCTTGATCGGATTATCCGTCATTGACCGCTCCACATCTGATGAGTGCGTCCGCTGCAATGGCAAAGTCCTTGCCGCATAGCAGCGGATTGATTTCGACTTCCTCGACAGCAGCCGAGGCCACATAGGACTGGACAGACAGAACCGCCCTGACGACAGCTTGCATGTCGCAGGCAAGACCTCCCCGGTATCCGGTCAGCATAGGACCGATTTTCAGGGATTTCAGCGCCGTTTCGATTTCCTCCGCCGAGGCAGGCACGGTCAGTGAGACCGTGTCCTTCAGAAGTTCGGTGAGGACCCCGCCCGCGCCGAGGGTCAGGACGTAGCCGTGGGCCGGATCGAGAACCACACCGACCAGAAGCTCGGCGATCGTTCCCGTGACCATTTTTTCCACCAGCAACGTCGTAACCGGCATGCGGGCCGCCGCAGTCAGAACGTCATCTGGAGAGTTCAGGTCAAGGGCAACCGCCCCCGCGTCCGACTTGTGCGCGATGCCGGTGCCCTTGAGAACCACGGGGAAACCGATCCGCTCCGCCGCATGCGCCGCGTCCTCGCCTCCCAGAACCGAAAGACTGTCCGGCACCGGAACTTGAAATGCCTTCAGCTGGTCTTTCGCCTCATGCTCCGACAGCGTGGCAACGCCGGTCAAGGCGGCAGGCAACAGAATGTCTCCTTCCGGCAAAGGGCCGGAAACCGCAGCCAGCGCCCCGATCGCGGCAACGGCCTCTTCCATGCCGCACAGGGGGACGATGCCCTTGGTCATCAGCTCTGCGGCAAAAACCTCCGGCATCGTTTCGGCAAGCGAACTCAGCACCGTCATGCGCTTGCCGCTGGTGCGCGCGGCATATTCGATGGCACCGATCACCTTGTACCAGTCGTCCGCGTTGCAGCGGTCTTCGCGCGGGATGTCGAGGATGACCACGCCGAGGGAGACATCGCCCATCATCATCGCTGCAAAGGTGCGCCCCATGGCATCGATGTCATTCCAGATATAGGTGTGATAGTCGAGCGGATTGGCGAGCGCCACCTTGGGACCAAGCGCTTCGGAGAGCGCGGCTTTCTGGTCTTTTCCGAGGGGCGGAAACGTCACATTGAGGCCTGTAGCCGTGTCCGCGATCAGGCTGGCCTCCCCGCCCGAACAGGACATGGAAGCGATGCGGCCGTCCGGCAGGCCGCCTGTCACATGGGCAAGCTTCAGGGTTTCCAGCAGCACCGGAAGGCTGCGGACTTCGGCGATCCCGAGACGCCTGAAAAGCGCGCTGGCGCCGGCAGCGCTGCCGGCAAGGGAGGCCGTGTGCGAAACCGTTGCGCCCTGCGCCTGCTCGGACCGGCCAACCTTCAGGGCAACCACCGGCTTTCCGGCTGTTTTCGCCTTGCGGGCAAAGGTCTCGAAACGCCGCAAGTCGTCTATGCCCTCGACGTGCAGGCCGATGGCGGTGACGCGGTCGTCCTGCAACAGGGCCTCACCGATTTCAGACAGACCCGTCTGGGCCTGATTGCCGGCGGTGACCACATAGGCAATCGGCAGCGCCCGCTGCTGCATGGTCAGGTTGATGGCAATGTTCGACGACTGTGTGATGAGGGCAACGCCCCGCTCTGCCGCAACAAGTCCGTGCTGATCGGGCCAGAGCGCGGCCCCGTCGAGCGCGTTGATGAAGCCGTAGCAGTTGGGTCCGAGGAACGGCATGTCGCCAGCGGCCTCGACCAGCGCCGCCTGCAGATCGCCTCCGTCGGCAAGTTCCGCCGTTGCTTCCCTGAACCCGGAGGCAAAGCAGACCGCACCGCCCGCGCCGCGCCTTGAAAGCTCCCCGATGAGCTCGACCGCCGCGTGCCGGTTGACGCCGACAAAGACCGCGTCCGGAATGCCGGGCAGCTCGCCCAGCGAAGAGAAGGCCGGAACGCCGTCGATCTCCTGCCGCGTCGGGTGAACCGGCCACAAGGGCCCGTCGAAACCGGACCTGCGGCATTCCCGCACGACGTTCCTGCACCAGAAACCGCCGCCGATCACAGCAATGGATTTCGGCCTCAAGAGCCGTTCGAGGGAGCGCATGGGTCAGGCTCCGAGCGGGCGGAAGATTTCGCGGCTGATGATGTGGCGCTGGATTTCGCTGGTGCCGTCCCAGATCCGCTCCACGCGCGCATCGCGCCAGAAACGCTCTATCGGGAAGTCATCCATCAGACCCATGCCACCGAAGATCTGCAGCGTCACATCGGTCACCTTCGCCAGCATTTCCGAAGCATAGACCTTGGCGCTTGCGATTTCCCGGTTGGCGGGCAGGCCCTGATCCAGGCGCCAGGCTCCGGCAAGGGTGAGCCAGTCGGCGGCGTCAATCTCGGTGATCATGTCGGCGACCTGGAAGCTGACGCCCTGGAACTTGGCGATCTGCTGGCCGAACTGCTTGCGCTCCGCCGCGTAGTTGACGGCATAGTCGAAGCAGCGCCGGGCCCGGCCGACGCTCATGGCGGCAACCGTCAGACGGGTGGCGTAGAGCCACTCGTTCATGACCTCGAAACCGCCGTCGACCTCACCCAGAACCTGGCTGTCCGGCAGACGGCACTTGTCGAAATAAAGAATGCAGTTCTTGTAGCCCCGATGGCTGACGGAGTTATAGCCGTCGCGCACCTCGAAGCCCGGCGTGCCCCGGTCGACCAGGAAACAGGTAATGCGTTTCTTCGGACCCTTGGGCGTGTCGTCGACGCCAGTCGCCACAAAGACGATGAAGAAATCCGCGTGTTCCGCGCCGGAGATGAAGTGCTTGGACCCGGAGATCACCCAGTCGCTGCCGTCGCGCACCGCCTGGCATTTCATGCCGCGCACATCGGAGCCGGCATCGGGCTCGGTCATGGCGAGGGCATCCATTTTCTCGCCGCGTACGGCAGGCAGCAGATAACGCTCCTTCTGCTCGCCCTTGCAAGCCATCAGGATGTTCTGCGGGCGGCCGAAAAAGT
>NZ_JBNKYW010000099.1:0-15018 GCF_050301095.1 Roseibium sp. | reverse complement strand
ACGCTCTTCCGATCTGTGCCCAGACCTGCCGGAGTGGGAACAAATCGGCGCGTCACTGGAAGTGTCCGGACGCGGAGAGCCGCTTCCGCACGCGGTTTCTGAACACCATCCGGCAAATATCTGCGAGACGCTTTGCCGCCTGACGGAGCTCTGCGTCGAAGTAGGTTTGGTCGACATGTATGGTGCTCTCACCCGACAGCCAGACCGTTTTCTAGATGCCTGTTTGACCCTGCTTGAGGAACACAGAATTGAGCCGCCCGGGCTTGAGCCTCTCGTTTCCCTCACGGACAATACCAACGGCTGGGGTGAACCAGTTTCAGACGCTACATTTCGGAGCTTTGTTGCTGGACTGAATTTGGATTTTCTCCCGCGAGATACCGAAAGCTAAATAGCCGCGCTTGCAGCTAAAACTGTCCGGTTTCCGGTTCCACGCACAACAGACGCTGCACTTGTCCTGAAGGACGGAACTGATTTAATGCCTCACCCAATTCTATTTGGAACAATTGATTTTCATGTCCGACCAACTGGTTTTGAAACCTGATCCGATCAAGGACCGCTTTGCCAGAATGAAACTTCCTGCGGCGGTGCTTGCCGGTGCCGCCATCATCCTCTGCGCGATTTTTCAGGCATTCCACCTCGGCTCGGTTTTCTATGTACTTGTGATTATCGCGTTCTGTGTCCTGCTGGTGGGTCTTTGGCGATCCATACCGCAGAACAGCTATCTCGAACTCCAACGCGGCGGCCTGAATATCGTCTCGGAAGGTGTCCACAGCTTCCACGAATGGCAGGATCTTTCACGCATTACGTTGATGGAAGAAATCTCCGTAGACGCCCAAGAGGGGACCAACGGTCCGTCCCATTACCTGACCGCCCGGGTTCTCGGCCCTGATAAGGCCGATCCGGATGGCGTAACAAATGCAAGCGATGCGGACGTACTGATCCCGATTGACAGCTATATTTCCTACCGTCGTTACTCCGACCGCACAGAAGTTCAGGAAAACGCCTTGAAGTCCCCTCAGGATCTTGCCGACACCCTCAATCGCTGGCGGGACTTTGCCCTGAACCTGGAGATCGGCACAGTTCCGACGCCTTTCGTGCAGGTGGAAGGCAGCCCCATGCTGGACCTCTCTTTGAAACTCTATGCGAAGCTGAGCAGCTAAGGAGCGGACCGGGCTGCCCATCGGCAGGCAGATTGCCCAAAGCAGCATACCGTGACCATCTGGCCGCGTCGAAGGGCTTGCACCGTCCAAAGAACAGGCTAAATTGCCGCAAAATTTCAAACGGCGGCCAATCCGCCCAGAACATCGAACTGGATCTTTCCCAAATGGCGCATGGTGACATCAAAAAAGTCGTGCTGGCCTATTCCGGCGGCCTGGACACCTCCATCATTCTGAAATGGCTGCAGACCGAACTCGGCTGCGAAGTCGTGACCTTCACCGCCGATCTCGGCCAGGGCGAGGAACTGGAACCGGCCCGCAAGAAGGCCGAGATGATGGGCATCAAGGAAATCTATATCGACGACCTGCGCGAGGAATTCATCCGCGACTTCGTCTTCCCGATGTTCCGCGCCAACGCCGTTTATGAAGGCGTCTACCTGCTCGGCACCTCCATCGCCCGGCCGCTGATCTCCAAGCGCCTGATCGAGATCGCCGAGGAAACCGGCGCCGACGCCATCGCCCATGGCGCGACCGGCAAGGGCAACGATCAGGTCCGCTTCGAACTTTCCGCCTATGCGCTCAACCCGGACATCAAGGTGATCGCCCCCTGGCGCGACTGGTCCTTCAAGTCCCGGACGGACTTGCTGGACTTTGCCGAAAAGCACCAGATCCCGGTGCCGAAAGACAAGCGTGGCGAAGCCCCCTTCTCCGTCGACGCCAACATGCTGCACTCCTCCTCTGAAGGCAAAGTGCTTGAGGACCCGGCGGAAGAAGCACCGAACTACGTCTTCCAGCGCACGGTCGACCCGACCGAAGCCCCGGACGTCGTCACCGAAATCGAAATCGGCTTCGAAAAGGGCGACGCTGTTTCGCTCAACGGCGAGAAAATGTCTCCGGCAACGCTTTTTGCAAAGCTCAACGACTATGGCCGCGACAACGGCATCGGCCGTCTCGACATGGTCGAGAACCGCTTCGTCGGCATGAAGAGCCGCGGCATCTATGAGACCCCAGGCGGCACCATTCTGCTGACCGCGCACCGGGCGATGGAATCCATCACCCTCGACCGTGGTGCCTCGCACCTGAAGGACGAGCTGATGCCGCGTTATGCGGAGCTCATCTACAACGGCTTCTGGTTCTCGCCGGAGCGCGAAATGCTGCAGGCCCTGATCGACAAGAGCCAGGAACACGTGACCGGCAGCGTCAAGCTGAAGCTCTACAAGGGCAATGTCATCCTGACCGGCCGCTCCTCGCCCTATTCCCTCTATTCCGAAGAGCTGGTCACCTTCGAGGACGACCAGGGCGCCTATGACCAGAAGGACGCAGCCGGCTTCATCAAGCTGAACGCCCTGCGCCTGCGCACGCTCGCCAAGCGCGACCGGATCGGCTGAGAGATCCTGAAATGACCCGACCGGCGGCAGCGCACCTTACCGAAGAGCTCGCAGCCGCCGGTTTTTTGTTTCTGGGCGGATTTGCGCCGGAGGCCTCCAGCAAGGTTCCGCCGCTGTCGGACGGCCGTCCGGCCAGGTCTCTCCTGCTGATCGGCAGCACCGGCCCCTCGCTCTGGCCCGCCTTCAGGGCCAGCCCGGAGTTCTCGGACGCTGCGCCAGACCCGCTCGACCGTTATTCGAAACGGGTCCTGAATGGCCTTGCGCGCATTTTCGCGCTGGAAGCCCTCTTTCCCTTCGAAGGGCCGCCTTACCATCCCTTTCAGCAATGGGCGCTTGAATGCGGCGGTTTTTCACAAAGTCCGCTCGGCGTGCTGGCGCATCGGGACTACGGTCCCTGGACCGGTTTCCGGGCGGTCTTCCTGTCTGCAAACCCCTTTGCCGATGCGGCTCTGTCGCCGGAACCCGGCCCCTGCGAAACCTGCAAGGACAAACCCTGTCTGACGGTTTGCCCGGTGGATGCCATCTCACTGGAGGACGGCTACAGGGTCGCCGATTGCCGGGGGCATCTGGCCGAAGACAAAACCCGCGACTGCTGGTCCGGCTGCCTGGCCCGTCGCGCCTGCCCCTTCGGACAGGAACACCGTCAGAGTGCCGAGACTTCAGGCTTTCACATGGAGAGTTTTCTGGGACTTTAGTTTTTGACCGGCACGGAGGCGGAGGGTGCCACGGTCACGATTTGTGCCTTCGACTTCGGCTTCAGATGCAGCCAGGCGACCCGGCCGGACTGGAACTGTGCGCGGCCGTCCCTGGACGTCAGGGGCGGGTTATGGTCGCCGACCAGCAGGATTTCCGTATCCGCCAGTCCTTCGGTGAGCGCAATGTCCTTCACCAGATGAGCCACGTTCAGCCATTGCTCGCCCATCAGGCAGAGCTCGCGGTCCTCGAAAACACCGCCGTCGTCACAGGAAAGCCTTCCGGGCACCTCCCCCACCTGTACCGGCTTGTGGGAATTGAGCGTCAGCCAATACACGAATATCGGACCGTCGGCGCCATTTGTCAGAGAGGCTTTCACCGCCTTGGCGACATCCACGTCGCAAAGCCCCCGGAAAGTGCTGCCGCAGCGGCGCAAGGGCTCCTCCGTCTCCAGTCCGGCGTTGTTTTCCAGGAAGTTCATCTCTTGAAAGCCGATCTTCGGATACCAGTCCTTGCGCTCGAAGAAGTGCTTGGTGAAGGCGTGGAACGCCACCGTTCGATAGCCTGCTTTTGCGGCCTGGTTCGGCAGGCAATCCTCGCTTTCCCGCTCTCGAAAGTCCCGGTAGTCGGCTTTCAGATTGCAGAGTTCGCGAATTTCGCCCGACGTGGTGGACCCGGTGTAGTGGGTCGTCCCGCTTTCCACCGAGTAGCGGGCCACTACCCGATCACCCAGAAGCGGCTCGAAAATGAGGTCCTGCTTTTCCTTCGACTGAAGGGCGCCAAGGCCTTCAACCACCACGACGAGCATATTCGGCTGCTTGGCCTGAGCGAGGCTTTGCGCCAGCCGGCTGTGAATGCTGGCCGCGTCCTTAATGGGCACATAAGTCCCCGTGACCTGACCTGCTTCATCCGCCGATGCTTCCGGAATGGGGTTCAACCGCAGATCCAGCGCACAGAAAATGGTCAGGACAGCCACGAATGGCACCAGCCTGATCCTGTCCCGGTGAGGGCTTAGTTTTCGAACCGTTACATAGGTCAGGCCGAAGGTGCAGATCAGGACGGTAACCGCCGCGACATAGGGCACGGAGAGAAAGGCGCTCAGGTTCCCCGCATATCTGACCGAGTCCACGATCATCATCAACGGCATCTGGAAGAAGTATCCCGTAAACACCAATGCATCGAGAACAACGACAGACAGCAACAGGACAAAGAAGATATACCGGTTGACGAGCAACCCTGCCAGGCAGGCCATGGCCAGCAGGACGATGAACAGCAGTCGGGGCGGGCTGTAGAAATCATAGGCCGCCAGATAAATGAAATTCGGAAAGAGGATCGGGAGCGTCGCGAAAAGCAGAGTTTCCCGGGAAAGCCAGCCGTTTTCTCGCAATCGGGTCACAAAATTGACAGATGATTGCATGTTCGATGCCTTGGATTTTCGACGGGAGATCGCACCCGTAAACCTGCGGTCAAAACGTTTAATTTCGGTTACGTCCGCCGGAATAGGACGCCGCCAGGGCCTGTTCGCCTCTGGGCTTCAGATGGATCCAGGCCACCTCGCCGGGGGTGAACATATAGCGGGCGCGCCGCGTGAAGAGCGGCGGGTGGTGATCGCCGACCAGAACGATTTCCGTTTCCGCGAGATCGTCCCGCATGGCGATCGCCTTCACCAGGTAGGAGACGTTCAGCCACTGCTCTGCCATTCGGCAAAGTTCCACGTCCGTGAAGACGCCGCCTTCCTCATCGCAACCGAACCTTGGTGGCACCTCGCCGGGCGGCACCGGTTTGTGGGAGTTGAGGGTCAGCCAGTAGGCAAATTTGCGCTCGCCGTCGCCATTGACGAGGAACCTCTCGACGGCTCCGGCGACATCCGCATCGCACAGCCCCCTGAAGGCAACGCCGCATTCAGGCAACGCGCCATCCGTTTCAATGCCCGCGTTGGTTTCCCGGAAATTGAGTTCCTGGAAGCCGATCTTGGGATACCAGTCGAACCGTTCGAAGAAGTTTCCGGTAAAAGCATGAAAGGACGCGGTCCGGTAGCCGGCTTCCACGGCCCTGCGCGGCAGGCAGTCGCCGCTATCGCGGTCCCGGAAATCCCGATAGTCGCCCTTCAGGCCGCATAGCTCCCGCACCTCGCCAGCCGTTGTCGTGCCGAAGTAGATGGTATCGCCGCTTTTCACGTCGTATCTTCCGGCGACATCGTCTTCCAGCAGCGGTTGCCAGATCAGGTCTTGCAGTTCCTGCGAGGCAAATGCCCCGAGCCCCTCCACCACGACCACCAGCACATTGCGTTTTTTCGTGGCATTCAGGCGTTCTTCCAGACCGCTGGCCAGGACCGCGGAGCGATTGATCGGGACATAGCTCTCCGCAACGCTGGCTTCGGCAACGGCGAACTCCTGCGGCGAAACATTCACCCACCAGTCCACGCTGGCATAAACGGCCAGCAGCACGACGAACGGAACATAGTTGATCGCCGCCCGGTTCCGTTTGGCCTTCACGATCGCAAGATAGGTCAGCACGAAAGAGGCAAGAAGGGCAGCGAAACCGGCAAAATAGATCGCGGAATTCCACAGATCGACATTGCCGGCGTAGCGCATCGCATCGACCAGCATCGGCAGCGGCATCTGGAAGAAATTCGAAATCAGGATCAGGGCGTCAATTGTCATGATCGCCAGCAGCAACACGAAGAAAATCGCCCGGGGCAGGAACAGCCCCAGCATGCAGACAAGCGCCAGAAAAACGACAATCGGGGTGCGGTAGGGACAGTAGAAGAAGCTCAAGGCGATATAGACCGCATTGGGCAGCAGCACCGACAGCACGGAGAACAGCAATGTTTCCCGGGTCAGAAAGTTCTTTCGAACCAGATAATCCCTGATTTTTTCCTGCAGCGGCATTTCTTAGGACCCGGCTTCCGATCCGCCCGATCATCCAGCCGAAATCTTAAATTACCGTTCTGGATTTGGGAACGGCAAAGACGGCCTCGCGTTTATTCCACGCCGCCGTTTTCAACCCTCTTCCAGCTTCACCACGCCTTCCCGGTCCGGGCAACTGTCCAGCGCTTCCGCGGCCGTCCGACCCGCGCCGATCGGTGCGTCCGGCCAGACTTCGGCCAGTGGAGTGAGCACGAAGGCCCGGTCACCCATGCGCGGATGCGGGATTTCCAGGTCGGCTTCCCGCACCTGCTCGGTCCCGTAGATCAACACATCGATATCGATTGTCCGGGGTCCCCAGCGAACCTCCCGCACCCGGCCAAGCTCCGTCTCCACCTCGAGGCAACGCTTCAGCAGATCCGCCGGCGCCAGCGTGGTGTCGATCACCACGCAGCAATTGCGGAAATCGTCCTGGGGCACCGGCCCCCAGGGTGGAGTGCGGTAGTCCGAGGACCGGGCAACCAGAAGAATACCGTCGGTCGCCGAAAGGCGGCGGATGGCCGCCTCCAGCGTTGCCCTGGTATCTCCGAGATTGGAACCGAGCCCGAGGGCGCAGCGCACGGGTGCGGTTGAAGTCATGTCAGTCAGGAACCCGTTCCAGAGTTGTTGCCTCCAGCATGCGGGCCGCATCGGCATGGGCACGCACATCGTGAGCGCGCACGATGGCCGCCCCTTTCAGCATGGCGGTCATATGGACGGCGAGCGAACCATAAAGCCGGTCGTCCATCTCCGCTTTCAGGACCGCGCCGATCATGCGCTTGCGCGACGCGCCTGCCAGAAGCGGACGCCCGTATTTCTTCAGGCTGTCGAAGCGGTTCAGGATAACGAAGTTCTGGTCGATCGTCTTGCCGAAGCCGAAGCCCGGGTCGAGGATCTGCTTGTCCTTGGGAATTCCCGCCCTGTCGGCGAGCTGCAGGGACCTCTCGAAGAAGCGGTCGATATCACTCAGAATGTCAAGATCCGGATCGGCCTGCTCGCGGTTATGCATCATCACCACATGCACCCCGGCTTCGGCCACGACATCCGCCATGGCCGGATCCTTCTGCAGGCCCCAGACGTCATTGACGATCACTGCCCCGGCGGCGCAGGCCCGCCGGGCGGTTTCGGCCTTGTAGGTGTCGATGGAAACGGGTGTTCCGAGCGCGACGATATCGGCCAGGACCGGCGCCAGCCGGGCCCATTCCTCGTCTTGCGGCACCGGCACCGCGTTCGGCCGTGTGCTTTCACCGCCGACATCCAGAATATCCGCCCCCTCGGCAATCATGGCCCTTGCGTGGGCAAGCGCGGCTTCGCCCATATTATGGCGCCCGCCGTCGGAAAAGGAATCGGGCGTCACGTTCAGGATGCCCATGACATGCGGGCGGGCACTCTTGCCGTCGAAACGGGGAAGATCATAGGATTTGGGGATCGGCATTTCAGCGTCCTCTTGACGATTGGCAAAGTGTTTGGCGCGTCGGGCACTTTGGGTCAAGCTGCGGGAGCGACACTGTCATGAAAATTTCGGACAAAAGTCTTTGAACGGACATCGCACTGTCATGGATCTAAAGCACCAGATGGCTTGCCACGGGATCGCTTTCGCGGTCCCCAGCCATGGAGTTCATCAATGTCTTCTCGTGTTTCACGACGTAATTTTCTGAAATCTTCAGCGGCGACCGGTCTTGTACTGGCCTCACCGCTCGCCATGCCGTCCCTTTCCCGCGCGGCCTCCCGTCCGCAAATTACCCACGGCCTGCAGTCCGGCGACGTGAATGCCAATTCCGGCATGATCTGGGCCCGCGCCGACCGTCCGGCGAAAATGCTGGTCGAGATCGACACCACCGGCACGTTCGAAACGCCCACGCGCCTTGCTCCGGTCAACGCCCTTCCGGAAACGGACTTCGCCGTCAAGCGCCTGCTGGAAGGTCTGCCGTCCGACCAGGACATCTTCTACCGCGTCGCCTTCGCGGATCTGGGTGACGTCAACGCCGTTTCCGAGCCGATGACCGGCCGGTTCCGCACGGCACCTTCGTCCCGCCGCAACATCCGTTTCGCCTGGTCCGGCGACACCGCGGGCCAGGGCTGGGGCATCGACAAAGACCGGGGCGGCATGAAAACCTATGCCACCATGGCCAGGCACCAGCCCGACTTCTTCATCCATTCCGGCGACACCATCTATGCCGACGGTCCGATGAAGGAAACCGTCGAATTGAAGGACGGTACGCTCTGGAAGAACATCGTCACGGAAGAAAAGTCCAAGGTCGCCGAGACGCTGGACGAATATCGCGGCCAGTGGAAATACAACCTGCTCGACGAGAATCTTCGGGCTTTTAACGCCGAGGTTCCGACCTTCTTCCAGTGGGACGACCACGAGGTCGTCAACAACTGGTCCGCGTCCAAGGATCTGACATCGGACGACCGCTACACCGAAAAGAACGTCCAGTTGCTCGCCGCGCGGGCCGGGCGCGCCTTTCATGAACTGACGCCGATCCGCTACACGCCTGCGGAACCGGGTCGCATCTACCGCAAGATCGCCTATGGCCCGCTGCTCGACGTCTTTTTCCTGGATCTGCGCTCCTATCGCGGCCCGAACGGTGCCTCGATGGAAGAGAGCATGACGCCGGAATCGCGCATCCTCGGCGCCGAACAGCTCGCCTGGCTGAAGCGTGAGCTGCTCAATTCCAAGGCCACCTGGAAAGTGATTGCCTGCGACATGCCGATCGGCCTGATCGTCTGGGACAACTGGAAGGAACAGGCCGGTGCGGAAGCCGTTGCCAACGGCGATCATGGCGTACCGAAAGGCCGCGAACTGGAATTCGCCGATCTGCTGCGGTTCATCAAGAACGCCGATATCGACAACACTGTCTGGCTGACCGCCGACGTTCACTACACCGCGGCTCACTACTACAATCCGGACAAGGCGCAGTTCCAGGACTTCAAGCCGTTCTGGGAATTCGTCTCCGGCCCGATCCACGCCGGCACCTTCGGCCCGAACGATCTCGACATGACCTTCGGTCCGGAACTGAAATACGTGAAGGCGCCGACGCCTGAGCAGGGCGCCAACCTGCCGCCGTCCATGGGTCTGCAGTTCTTCGGTCTTGTTGACATCGACGGCCAGACCGAACAGCTCACCGTTCGCCTGATGGACCGGGACGACACGGAACTGCACAAGGTAACGCTCGATCCGGTTCGCCGGGGCTGATCCGGCGCAAAGACCTTGAGTTCAACGGGCGGACCCAAGCGGCCCGCCCGTTGTCATTCAGCCGGAACCTGATCGGTTCCACCGAGCCGGTTGAAGACAAGGTAGCAGGCAATCCCGGCAAGCGGCATCAGGGCAATGACCGTTGCCATTCCAAGGAGCGGATTACCAAGGGCGGCCACGATCAGGCTGGCCACAATGCCGCCCCCGAACTGCAGGAAGCCGAGCATGGCAGAGGCCGAGCCGGCAATGTGCGGGAATGGTGCGAGCGCACCGGTGAAGCTGGACGGCAGCACAAGCGCCAGCGCGAACACGAAGAGGGCAACCGGTCCCATCACGGTGGCGATGGAAGGCGCCTGGGTCAGGGTCACGACACACATCAGGACCGAGGCAAGGCCCAGCAGCGCCATGCCGTAGGGCACGAGTTTCTTCGCTTCCACATATCTGAGAAGCCTGCCTGTCAGAATGGTACCGGCAATGAAGGAACCGGACTGCAGGACCATGGTCAGACCGAAGGCCGAAGGCGACAGGCCAACCTCGTAGATCAGGATGAAGGGCAGCACCGTCGCCAGCGCGTAGATATTGCCCAGACCGAAGCCGATCAGCAGGCTGGGCGCCAGAAACCGTGGATCCTTGAGCAGCGCTCCGTAGTTGGATGCCAGCTGCTTCGGATTGAGATGATGAACGCCGGGCTGCGGATTTGTTTCCACCTGGAACACGATCACCGCGGCCATCAGAAGCGCGCCATAGATCACCATGCACCAGAAGACTTCCTGCCAGCCGAACAGTTCCAGCACGATGCCGCCGATGGTCGGCGAAACCGCCGGCCCGAGCGCCAGCATCATGGCGATGGTGTTCATGATCTTGGCGGAGGCCTGACCGGTGAACTGGTCACGGACGATCGCACGCGAGACGGCGATGCCGACGGCAGCGCCAACGCCCTGAAGAGCCCGTGCGAACACCATGAACTCCACGGTCGGCGCAAGGGTCGCCAGTACGCTGGAAAGAAGATAGAGGCACAGGAAACCCAGGGTCACCGGCTTCCGTCCGAAGGCATCGGTCAGGGGGCCGCAAACAAGTTGCGTCACGGCAAACCCGGCGAAATAGGCCGTCAGCGTCAGCTTGACAGCGGCGTCCGACGTCCCGAAAGCCTCGACCAGCGCCGGCATCGCGGGCGTATAGAGCGCCATTGAAATGGGGCCGATGGCAACTAGCCCGGCCCCTAACAAGGAAGTACGCCTCGCGCTCATGATCGAACGGGTGCTGTTCATTTCTGTTTCCCTTTGGAAACCTCCTGCAGCAAGCTGTCCTTCATGGTCTGCAGCAGCGTTTCCAGTATCTGCCGGTCATCCGGCGGAACATCCTCGAGCGCCTTGGTGCGCACCTTCTTGAGAGCGCCGCCGATCCGGTCCAGAACCGGATCGGCCTTCGGCGTCAGCTCGATCAGTTTGGCCCGCTTGTCGTTCGGATCGGGGCATCGTTTGATCAGACCGGCTTTTTCGAGCGTGTCCAGATAGCCGACCAGAGTCATCGGCTCGACATACATCGCCTCGGCCAGCGCGGCCTGCCTCTGCCCCGGAAGGCGCCAGACATAAAAAAGAGTACGCGCTTCTCCAGCTGTCAGTCCGGTGTCGACTTTCGTCAACTCGGCCTCGAAACGCCGCCTGAGCAGCCGTGCCAGATCCACCACCAGCATGGTGACGCCGACATTCGGAGAAGCAAGATCCATCACCGACCCTTAATAAGGTTACCTTACGAATAAAGGGCACTTGAGCACACTGTCAATGCGCCCCGTTGACATTGCGTTGCACAAATCCCGCGGGCCACGTATAAAGGCGCCAAATTCGGCAAGACCGCCGATCCATAGTACAATCAACTTCCAGACACGCTGCGGGTCCGAACGGGCCCGTTCTGTCTTTTGGAGTCTCTCATGAACCTTCGTAATATTGCCATTATCGCGCACGTCGACCATGGCAAAACCACTCTCATCGACGTTCTTCTGAAGCAGTCCGGCGCCTTCCGCGAAAACCAGCGCACCGAAGAGCGGATGATGGACTCCAACGACATCGAACGCGAACGCGGCATCACCATTCTCGCCAAGGTGACCTCGCTTGTCTGGAAGGACACACGCATCAACATCGTCGACACTCCCGGCCACGCCGACTTCGGCGGCGAGGTCGAGCGTATCCTTCACATGGTCGATGGCGTGATCCTGCTGGTGGACGCCGCCGAAGGCCCGATGCCGCAGACCAAGTTCGTTCTCGGCAAGGCGCTGAAGCTCGGCCTGAAGCCGATTGTCGCGATCAACAAGATCGACAAGCCCGAACAGCGCGCCGACGAGGTTCTGGACGAGGTCTTCGACCTCTTCGCCGCTCTCGACGCCAACGAGGACCAGCTGGACTTCCCGGTCCTCTACGGTTCGGCCAAGCAGGAATGGATGGCGCAGGAGCCGGACGGACCGCAGGACAGCATGGACCCGCTGTTCGACATGGTGCTCGACAAGGTCGCGCCGCCGGAAGCCGCCCCGGGCGAATTCCGCATGCTGGCGACCACCATTGAATCCGATCCGTTCCTCGGCCGCATCCTGACCGGCCGCGTCGTCGCCGGCACCGCCCTGCCGAACATGCCCATCAAGGCACTTTCCCGCGACGGCAGCCAGGTGGAAACCGGACGCGTCTACAAGATCCTCGCCTTCCGCGGGCTGGAGCGCCAGCCGATCGAAAAGGGCGAAGCAGGTGACATTGTCGCCATCGCCGGCATGACCAAGGCGACGGTGGCCGACACGCTGTGCGCGCCGGGCGTCGACGAGCCGCTGCAGGCCCAGCCGATCGACCCGCCGACCCTTTCCATGACCTTCCGCGTCAACGACAGCCCGCTTGCCGGTACCGAAGGCTCCAAGGTGCAGTCGCGCGTGATCCGCGAACGCCTGCTGAAGGAAGCCGAAGGCAACGTCGCGCTGAAGGTGGAAGAAACCGACGAGCCGGATGCCTTCATCGTCTCCGGCCGCGGCGAACTGCTGCTGGCGATCCTGATCGAGAACATGCGCCGCGAAGGCTTCGAACTGGGCGTCGGCCGTCCGCGCGTGGTCTATCAGTATGACGAGGCGGGCAACCGGCTGGAGCCGATCGAAGAAGTCATCATCGACGTCGACGAGGAACACTCCGGCGTCGTCGTGCAGAAGCTGCAGGAACGCAAGGCGGACCTTCTGGAAATGAAGCCGTCCGGCGGCGGCCGCACCCGTCTGGTGTTCCACGCCCCGACCCGCGGTCTCATCGGCTACCAGGCCGAGCTCCTGTCCGACACCCGCGGCACGGCGATCTTCAACCGGCTGTTCCACGGCTATCAGCCGCACAAGGGCCCGATCCAGGGCCGTCACACCGGCGTGCTGCTGTCGAACGGCACCGGCGAGGCGGTTGCCTATGCGCTGTTCAACCTGGAAGACCGCGGCCCGATGATGATCGACCCGGGCACCAAGGTCTATCCGGGCATGATCATCGGCGAACACACCCGCGGCAACGACCTTGAGGTCAACGTGCTAAAGGGCAAACAGCTCACCAACATCCGCTCCGCCGGCAAGGATGATGCCGTCAAGCTGACCACGCCGATGAAGCTCACCCTGGAAGCCGCGCTTTCCTACATTTCCGACGATGAACTCGTCGAAGTGACGCCGGAGTCGATCCGCCTGCGCAAGGCGATCCTCGACCCGCATGAGCGCAAGCGCGCCGAACGCGCGGCCAACAAGGAAAGCTCATAAGCCGCACTCCAAGCATTTTGAAAAGGCCCGGGCATCGTCCCGGGCTTTTTTTGTATGAAGACCACTCGCCGGGCTATCGGCGTTGCTTCCGGAAACCGGCAGGCGTTTCGGAGTATGGCAACACATTGCCCGTTTCCCGCCGTGGCTTGGGTCAAAATCTCAATGGGCCTGTCGTTTTTGAAATGCATTGCCTGTCTGTCCGGCAGCACGAAACCTAGAATTGAACCAGATCCAGATTGAAATGTTCCGCCGGCGGCCCCGAATTGACGGCCCAGAGCCGACGGCCAGGAGACCCTTCCGATGAAACGCTTTGCCCTCGCTCTGGCGCTGGCCACAGGCCTTGCCACCACCGCTTCCGCTGCCACCTTCGGCCCGCTGGTCGACGCGGTGGAGCTGTCTGCATCCCTGGAAACCGCTGAGCCGGTGCTTCTGGACATCCGCAACGCCGGGTATGAGAAAGAACATGCCGACGGCGCGCTCTTTGCGCCCTATCGCATGTTCCGCGGGCCGGCTGAAAATCCTGGAGCACTGGTCGATATGGTGAAGCTCGAAGCGGAGCTTGAGGAGCTCGGCCTGGAGCAGGACACGTCCATCGTCATCCTGTCGGCAGGCGAAACCGACACCGACTTCGGATCGGCGGCCCGGGTCTACTGGACCCTGAAATCCACCGGCTTTACCGATCTGTCGATCCTTAACGGCGGCCTCGCGGCCTGGAAGGCAGCCGGCCTGCCGGTGAACGCAACGCCTGAATCCGCCTTTCCGAGCGACCTCGACCTGACGTTCGACCCTACATGGCTGGCAACGACCGCCGATGTCGCCGCCGTTGCCGCAG
This sequence comes from Roseibium sp., assembly GCF_050301095.1. GTDB lineage: Bacteria > Pseudomonadota > Alphaproteobacteria > Rhizobiales > Stappiaceae > Roseibium. Next base: position 1,092 of record NZ_JBNKYW010000099.1, on the reverse strand, counting down.
GCGAGGCGGATGCCGTGCTCGTCGATGCCCGGCCGAGCGCCTTTTTCAACGGCGAGAAGGCCCATGAGGCAGCAGCGCGCCCCGGCACGGTACCGACCGCGATCAACCACGCCTACACGTCCTTCTTCAAGAAAGGCTCGCCTGCAATGTCGACCGTCATCGATGCGGACGGTTTGAAGGCCACGCTGAATGTGAAAGAGGGGGAGACCACCGTCTCCTTCTGCAACACCGGTCACTGGGCGGCCGCGCACTGGTTTGCCGTCTCGGAAGTCGCCGGCGTTCCGAATGCCAAACTTTATGCAGGCTCTATGGTGGAATTTTCGAATTCCGGCTATGACATGGCCAACACTCCGAGCCTTGTGCAGAACCTGATAAATCAGATCATCAACTGACGTGACAATAGTTACCGAGACACAGCCCACCGCTGCGGCACCGGCCTGGCGCCGCAGCGGTCTGATTCTGGCAGCCCTTGCGGCCGTTGCCGCCACCGCCCTTCTGGTCGGGGGCCGGTACGGGCTCTTGCTTGCCACCGGTCTCGGTTTCGGCATTGTCCTGGAAGGCCTGCGTTTCGGTTTCGCCGGCCCCTGGCGGGCGATGATCCTGCGCCGCGATCCGCGCGGAATGTGGGCCCAGCTCCTTTCCATCGCCCTCGTCACCTGCGCCGCCCTTCCGCTGCTCGCCGCCAATCCCGGCGAACTCAGCGGGGCACAGGCACCGGTCGGCTTTGCCATGGTGGCCGGAGCCTTCGTGTTCGGCGCCGCCATGCAGGTCGTGCTCGGCTGCGGCTCCGGAACCCTGGTCAACGCAGGGTCTGGAAACCCGGTCTCGCTCGTTGCCCTGCCCTTTTTCGCGATCGGAAGTTTTGCAGGGTCCTACCACCTGGTCTGGTGGACCGGGCTCGGCGCGCTGCCGATCCTGCGCCTGTCGGGCTGGCAGGGCGTGGCGCTTACCCTGCTGGGACTTTGCGCAGCCGCAGGCCTCCTCTGGAAGCTGGCAGCGCCCGAGCACTGCAGCCTGCCGCGCAGGCTGGCACTTGCCGCCGTGCTTCTGGCCGCACTGGCGGTCTTCAACCTGATCGTCGCCGGTCAGCCC
>NZ_JBNKYW010000098.1:0-5859 GCF_050301095.1 Roseibium sp. | reverse complement strand
TGCTCGGCCCGCATATCTTCCCGCCCAAGGAAGACGGTTCCGATCCCCGCAAGTGCCCGACCTGCGACTCCGGCCAGTTGTCCCTCAAAGTCAGCCGCTGGGGTGCCTTCATCGGGTGTTCGAACTATCCCGAATGCAGCTACACCCGCCAGTTGGGCAAGCCGAACGGTGACGGCGAGGATGCCGACGAAGGCCCGAAGGTCCTGGGTCAGGATCCTGAAACCGGTCTGGATGTTTCCCTGCGCAACGGCAGGTTCGGGCCCTATGTCCAGCTTGGCGAGGAAGCCAAGCCGAAGCGCGCTTCCCTGCCCCGCGGCTGGTCCGCACCGGACATGGATTTGGAAAAGGCGCTGCAGCTTCTGTCCCTTCCACGGGAAGTGGGGCCGCATCCGGAAGACGGCAAGATGATCTCCGCCGGGATCGGCCGCTACGGACCGTTCGTGCTGCATGACGGAACCTATGCAAACCTGTCATCGCCGGACGAAGTTTTCTCCGTCGGCATCAACCGGGCCGTCGATGCGCTTGCGGAAAAGCGTGCCAAGGGCGGCGGCCGGCGCGGTGCGGCGGCAACGCCCCTCAAGGAGCTGGGCGAGCATCCGGAAGAAGGCGGTCCGGTGAATGTCTATGACGGGCGCTACGGGCCATATGTCAAACACGGCAAGATCAATGCCACCCTGCCGAAGGACACGGACCCGAAGGCCGTGACACTTGAGCAGGCCGTCGAGCTGATCGCGGCGAAGTCCTCCAAGGGCGGCAAGAAGAAGGCTGCGGCCAAAAAGACCACGGCGAAGAAGCCAGCAGCAAAGAAAACGGCAGCCAAGAAGACGACCGCGAAGAAAACCGCCAAGGCAGAGGTCGACGCGTCGTCCGATGAGGTGCCCTGGGATGATGCCTCTTGAGCGCGAAACGGATCAACACGCGTAAACATACAGGCCGAAAACACGCCAAAGTCCCCGGCGAGATGCCGTCGCGCGAGGATATTCTTGCCTTCGTGGCGGACAACCCCGGCCGTGCGGGCAAGCGGGAAATCGCGCGCCATTTCGGTATCATCGGCGGCGCGCGTATCCACCTGAAGAAGATGCTCAAGGACCTCGCCGACGAAGGCCTGGTCGAAAAGCGTCAGAAACGCATGATCCGGCCGGGTGACCTGCCGCCAGTATTTGTCGCCAACCTCATTGCCCGGGACCGGGACGGCGAATTGCTCGCCACGCCGCTCGACTGGGACGACGAAGCGGGCGCCCCACCGCAAATCCTGATCCTGACCGGCAAGACCAAAGCCACGCAACCAGGTGTCGGTGACCGTGCCCTGGTGCGGCTGACAGAGGCCGAGAGCGGGCCGGATGCCGCGCACGTGGCGAGGGTCATCCGCGTCCTGGAAAAGCGCCAGGGGGCAATCCTGGGCATCCTGCGCAAGCGGGACGGCAGCCGCCCGCCCTATCTGGAGCCGATCGACCGCAAGCAGCGGGAACTGGACGTGGACGCCAGCGACCTCAAGGATGCCGACGACGGCGATCTTGTCAGCGTGCAGGTAACACGCTCCGGTCGCTACGGGCACCCGAAGGCTTCTGTTGTCGAGCGCTTCGGTTCAATGAATTCGGAAAAGGCGATCTCCGAAATCGCCTTGCAGTCGCACGGCATCCCTCACGTCTTTCCGGCTGCAGTGGAAGCGCAGGCCGAAAGCGCGAAACCGGTCGAGAAACCGGGCAAGCGTGAGGACTGGCGCCAGATACCCCTGATCACCATCGACCCACCGGACGCCAAGGACCATGACGACGCGGTCTTTGCCGAACCGGATACGGATCCGGAAAACGAGGGCGGCCATATCGTCTATGTCGCGATTGCCGATGTCGCCCACTACGTGACGCCGGGATCACCGATGGACCGTGAAGCCAACCTGCGCGGAAATTCCGTCTATTTTCCCGACCGGGTCATCCCGATGCTGCCCGAGCGGATCTCCAACCAGCTCTGCTCGCTTCGGGAAAAGGAAGACAAACCGTCCCTCGGCGTGCGGATGGTCTTCGACAGGAACGGCCGAAAGATCAGTCACAGCTTCCACCGAGTGCTGATGCGCTCTGCCGCCAAGCTGTCCTATATCCAGGCGCAGAAGGCCATCGACGGCATCACGGACGAGAAGACCGAAACGATCCTCGACGGCATTCTGAAACCCCTGTGGGCCGCCTATGACGCCCTGAAGAAGGGCCGTGACGCCCGCGCGCCGCTGGAACTCGACCTTCCCGAACGCAAGATAAAGCTGAAACCGGACGGAACGGTCGACCACGTCTATGTTCCCGAACGCCTCGATGCGCACAAGCTGATCGAGGAGTTCATGATCCAGGCAAATGTCGCGGCCGCGGAAACGCTGGAGAAGAAGAAGTCTCCCCTGCTCTACCGCGTCCACGACGCCTCCACGCCGGAAAAGCTGGAGAGCCTGAAGGACTTCCTGTCGACCTTGAACATGAAGCTGCCGTCCACCGGGGGTCTCCGGCCGTCGGCGTTCAACAACATCCTGGCCAAGGTGAAGGACACGCCCCAGGCGCATCTCGTCAACGAGGTGGTGCTGCGCAGCCAGGCCCAGGCGGAATACGCACCGCAGAACATCGGCCACTTCGGGCTGAACCTGCGCCGCTACGCCCATTTCACCTCGCCGATCCGGCGCTATGCCGACCTCATTGTTCATCGCGGCCTGATCTCAGCCCTCGGTCTGGGCGGCGACGGTCTGCCGGAGGGAATCGAGAGCAAACTGGAGGCGATCGGCGCGGAAATTTCGGCGGCCGAGCGCCGTGCCATGATGGCGGAACGCGATACGATCGACCGGCTGATTGCACTCTGGATGAGCTCTCAGATCGGAGCGACCTTCCAGGGAAGGATCGCCGGCGTCGTCAAGTCCGGCCTGTTCGTGCGCCTGGAGGAGACCGGCGCAGACGGCTTCGTGCCTGCCTCCACGATCGGTCTTGACTATTACCGCTATGACGAAGGGTCGCATGCCCTAATAGGTGACAAAACCGGCGAGACCTACCAACTTGGCGACCAAGTGGAAGTCAGACTGGTGGAAGCCGCGCCCTTTGCCGGAGCGCTGACCTTCGAAATGGTCAGCCATGGACGGATAGCCGGCAAACAGATCCGCAAGGCCGCCCCCAAGGCCCGGCGGGGACCGCCCAAGGGCGGGCGCTCGAAATCAGGCCCTGCAAAGACCTCCACTCGAAAGAAGAACCGAAGGAGGTCTTCGTGACGGTTCGTTACGAGATGAATGAAAATCTGACGGCACCGCAACCGGCAGCCGTCAAACCGCACCGGCCGGTGATGGCCGCTATGTTGCGCGGAGCGCGCAACCGTTGCATGAAGTGCGGCCAGGGCCGGATTTTCGGCAGTTTCCTGAAGAACAATCATGCGTGTCCACAGTGCGGCGAGGAGTTCCATCACCACCGCGCCGACGACGCTCCGCCCTATTTCACAATTACCATTGTCGGCCACATCATCGTTCCGGCGCTGCTGACGGTCGAAGTGCTCTGGCATCCGGCGCTGTGGATCCACATGAGCCTGTGGGTGCCGCTGACGATCTTCCTGTGTATCTTTTTCATGCAGCCCATCAAGGGCGCCCTGATCGGCTTGCAGTGGGCCCTCTACATGCATGGGTTCGATCCGGACGCGGAGGACGACCTGCCGGCGCCCCACTCCACATCCGAAAGCCCCTCATGACCGGTTCATTCGAGAAGCAATTGTCAAAGGACGAAAGGGCCGGAAACTACCCTTATATCCGGCCGAAAGACGCTGCGACCCTGCTTATTCTCGACCATGCTGGCAAAGGCCCCGTGCGTCTGTTGATGGGACGGCGGCATATGCGTCACGCCTTCATGCCCGGCAAGTTTGTCTTCCCGGGCGGCCGCGTGGACCCCGCCGATTCCCGTGTCTCCAACGTGCTTCCCTATCACCCGGAGGTCGAGGCGAAACTTTCCGCGGACATGAAGAATGCCAAGTCCGCCGCTCGCGTGCGTGCGCTGGCCCTTGCCGCAATCCGGGAAACCTACGAAGAGGCGGGCATCTTCGTTGGGAGAAAGTCCCCCGAGGAGCTCCTCCGTCTCGGCGCCGGTTTCGAGGCCTTCGCCGAGCGTGGCATTCAACCGGACCTCAGCGGCATTCGACTGATCGCACGCGCCATCACTCCTCCCCAGCGCACGCGCCGCTTCGACACGCGTTTCCTCGCTGTCTGGGCCGAAGATATCGCCGACCGGCTGCCTGACGGCACCGGCCCTTCCGGCGAACTGGAAGACTGCGCATGGATGACGCTGGAAGAGGCCCGGACCAAGGAATTGCCGCTGATCACCACCAAGATCCTGACCGACCTGGAGGAGCGCCTCAAGCGCGATCCTGATCTCTCTCCGGCAACGCCTGTTCCCTATTATTTCTTCCGCAAAGGCGGGTTTGTGAGGGAGATGATCTAAAACGATATTCTCCGCCTGTGTTTTCACGGTTTCACAGCTCAAAAATTCGCAAGAACCAACGCAAGCGCTTGACTTTCACGCACCGATGAGTAGGTTGCGCGCTGATTTCAGACATTGGGGCAGATTCACCGCCAGCCAATCTGGCCATAAGAACCCTTTGCCCGACAACAAAGAACAGGATCCAAGGCCATGGCCAAGGCGACAACGATCAAAATCAAGCTGCTCTCCACGGCGGACACCGGCTTCTTCTATGTCACCAAGAAGAACTCCCGCACGATGACCGACAAGATGGTCAAAAGAAAATACGACCCGATTGCCAAGAAGCACGTCGAGTTCAAGGAAACCAAGATCAAGTAATCTGGTCATTCCTGACGATATCAAGAACCCGCCGGTTCCGGCGGGTTTTTTGTTGTGCAATCGCCGGGACAACACCAAAGAGAGCCGATTGGAAGATCACCCGTGCGATGGGAAGAAACCAGTCAGCCAGCAAGGCAACGCAAAGTGGACGCCCGCCAGGCGGGCGTCTCCACGTTTCGGATCGTTGGAAAAATTAGTGGTCGGCGGGAACACGGCATTCGAGGAGGCCACTCATCGGCCGGTTCCCTGCCGACCTGCCCCACGGACCCAGGAGATGCGGCGGACCTGAGCACTCCGAGGGGAAACCTTGTCCAAATTGACGTCTCGGCAAAATCAAACCACGACAATCTGGAGATCAGGAAAAACCCTAATCTGCGGTCACACTACCCTATTGTGACCTGATTGCAATATTTTCCATAAAATATACACAGATACAATGTCGTTTTAGTAAATCCGTAACCTTAATGTGAACGCCGAAACAGCACCAAGCCAGCGATTCGGCGACGAAAAACACGCAGTCAACGGCTTCGCGCATACGAAGTCATACGTAGTCTTTATCTTGCTAAATACTGCCGGGAACAGCTTTCAGGCTTCGCCGAGATAGGCACGAACCGTTTCCAGGAACTTGGCCACGGAGATCGGTTTGGAAATGTAGGCTTCACAGCCTCCCTGACGGATTCGTTCCTCGTCGCCCTTCATGGCGAATGCAGTGACCGCAATGACCGGAATGGAGGAAATATCCTCGTCTTCCTTGATCCACTTCGTCACTTCAAGACCGGATACTTCCGGCAACTGAATATCCATCAGGATCAGATCCGGCCGATGTTCGCGGGCGAGCTGCAAGGCCTCGATTCCGGTGCGGGTCTGCAATGTGTTATAGCCGTGCGCCTCGAGCAGATCATGAAACAGTTTCATGTTCAGCTCGTTGTCTTCGACGATCAACACGGATTTCGCCATATGTCCGGCCCTTTACCCGGCAATCCGCCGGTCCCATTTCTCTTTTTTCGGCACAGGTCTGCCTTTAGTAGAACCCTTCCCCGGTCCGCACTAGATTTCTTCTAAC
>NZ_JBNKYW010000097.1:0-2745 GCF_050301095.1 Roseibium sp. | reverse complement strand
GGGCGGACCCTGCAGGCGGTTCGGGACAATGCCTTCCGGGCGGAGGCCATCGGCTACCGGGTTGTCTGGTACCGGACGACGGCGACGGTGCTTTCCGCCGTCATTGCCGCTTTGTCCGGATCGCTGCTTGCTATCTGGCTGCGCTACACGGGACCCGCGACGACGCTCTCCATGGAGATCATGATCGATATCCTGCTGATGGTGGTGATCGGCGGTATGGGAACGCTCTATGGCGCCGTTCTCGGAGCGACCCTCTTCATTCTGGCGCAAACCTACCTGCAGAACCTGATGGGCGTTGCTGCCGAGGCCACCAGCGCCGTTCCGTTCCTGTCCACGCTCGTGGCGCCGGAACGCTGGCTGCTGTGGCTGGGCGTCCTCTTCATCCTGTCGGTCTATTTCTTCCCGACCGGTATTGTCGGACGGCTTAGGGCAGGACGTGCGTGAGCAATCATAAGCTTGATATCAGGGACGAGGGCACGGGTCGTCCGCTGGTCATGATCCACGGCTGGTCCTGTCCGGGTGTATTCTTTCGCGGCCAGATGGAAGCCCTGACACCACATGCCCGTTGCATCGTGCCGGACCTGCCCGGACACGGCGCGACCGGGGACCGCGTTCCGCTGTCGATTGGATCCGCCGCTGACGCACTTCACGCCTATCTGGCGGATCAGGGCCTCAGGGATATTGTCCTTTGTGGCTGGTCCATGGGCGCACTGGTTGCCTATTCCCTGATCGAGCGGCATGGCCCGGAAAGGGTCGCCTCTGTGGTCGCGGTGGACATGTCGCCCAGGGTGCTGAACGGCGAAGACTGGCGGAACGGGTCCCTCAACGGCCTGACCGCGGAGCTGAACACCCATGTTCTGGAAGGCATGGTCGCCGACTGGTCGAGACTGCCGGGCAGGATCGCCATGCGCCTCTTCGCCGAAGGTGTTGCCACAGATCCGGAATTGCAGGCATTTGCGAGCACTGAAATTGCCAAGGCAGATCCGTCTCTCCTGAAACCGATGTGGGCCTCCTTGACGGACCAGGATTTCCGTCCGCTGCTGAAGGATTTCCCGGTTCCCCTTCATCTGGCGGCAGGCTTGCGCAGCCAGCTTTACGGCCCGGGCGTTCACCGTTGGCACGAGCAGAACGTGCCGTGCTTTCACTTGCACGGTTTCGAAAACTCGGGCCATGCCCCGCATCTGGAAGAGCCGGAGCGCTTCAACGAACTGCTTGCCGGGCTCCTGACGTAACGTCCTGAGACTTCCGGACCGGATCGAACCCGGTCATGGCAAGAAGTTTCCGTAGGGAAGACCCGACGTCACCCGCATTGCGACAGGTGGCTGTTAACCTTTATCCCAGGTTGAAGTTCAAATTTTCCGAAACTTGGAATAATCAGGGGTGGTCGTATTCCGTTTTTCTCATTGGGTGCCGTTTCAGGGTCGTGCAATTGTACTATTCCAAACTCAACGCGCTGCGCGGGGCCGCCGCTTTCTTCGTTGCAGCCTTTCATTACATCTTGCCTTACGGCGCACTGAATTCCCTGATCTACAACTCCGCCATTTTTGTCGATCTGTTCTTCGTCCTGTCGGGTTTCGTGATCTACAAGGGGTATCAGCAATCCGTCAGCGACCGGGTTATCAACGCCGGGCAATTCGCCTTCTTGCGATTGGCGCGGCTATATCCCGTGCATTTCGTCATTCTGCTGGTTTGGCTCATGTTCATCGGCGGCAAGATCCTGGTGGCAAGCCGATTTGGTTTAGGTGATCCCCAGTATGAAAACACGCTCGTCTGGCCCTTTTTCGAAAACCTTTTCCTGATAAACGCCTACGGAATTTCTGGTGAACTGCAGTGGAACTATCCGACATGGAGCGTTTCGGCGGAACTCTTCGCCTACCTGGCGTTTTTCATCTTCCTGATCGTATTCAGGAAGGCCGGCGACAGCGCCCGCCCCTTGGTGTTTCATGCGGTCCTGATATCGGTTTCCTGTTATCTGGCGCTCTATGTCATCGGCCTTTACGAGAAACACCCCACCCTGGTCTATCGTCACGCAAGCTTCGGCTTTCTTCGTGGGGCGGCCGGGTTCTTTGCCGGGGTTGCGCTCGCCCAGCTTGATCCGGGGCGATTTGTGAAACGGCGCGGATTTCTGAAAGATACCCTGGCTGAAGCCGGGCTGGTCGCGATTGCCCTGTGGCTTGTCAGCATCTCGAACGACAGCTTTGTCCTGCAGGTCGTGACGGTTGCGGCTTTTGTCGTGGTCATCGGCTTCTTTTCCGGCCGGTCGCAGGGTCTTGTCTCACGCTTCCTGGACGGCAGGGCCATGCAGTATTTCGGGCGGATTTCCTATTCGTTCTATCTCTGGCACGTGATCGTTTATCTCTTCATGACCGATGTCTTCCAGTTTGTGCTGGGCTTCGAGACAAATGCGGAAAACCATGTTGCGGGCGAGGCCAAGTGGCTCGTGATGGGCCTGTCCTTTACCGCCACCTGCATTGTTTCCACGATTACCTTCAGGCTGATCGAGGAACCGGTCAGGTTGTGGTCAAAGGACGTTGTCAAAAACCGGTTGCGCATCAGGCGCAACAACGGGGGGCTCGAGGCGGCTTGAACCCCGCGTCTCTATTCCCGCCACAGCTTCGACTTAACAAAGCCGACGATCCGGTCCAGCACCGTCAGGGCGAGATAAACCGCCAGAAGCCCGAGGAAGAACCTGAGGTCCGTCAGCAGCGTTCCGCCGGCGAATTTCCGTGCGCCGGTGTTGGCGTA
>NZ_JBNKYW010000096.1:0-19575 GCF_050301095.1 Roseibium sp. | reverse complement strand
CCAGCAGGTTGGTCTGCTCGGCAATGTCGCGGATCATGCTGATAACGGCTCCGATTTTTTCAGCCGAACCCGCCAGGGCCGTCACGTCGGAATCGGTCGATTGGGCGGCCTCCGCCGCTTCCCGGGTGATCGCCAGCGCATTGCCGGTGTGCTGGTTGATTTCCTCGATGGAAATCCTGAGCTCCTCCGCGGCAACCGCGGATGCCTGCACACTTTCATCCGACATGCGCGACGCGGCGAGGGCGCCGTCCGCGGCACCGGTTGCGGAGCGGGCCATGTCCACCAGCTGTTCGGATGTCGACCCCATGACCGCGGTCTGGCGCGACAGTTGATCCTGGACTTCGGAAATCCGTCCCTTGAACGCGTTGACGAGACGGTCCATCTCGGCGCGCCGGGCGTCTTCCTCGGTCCGCCGGGCAAGGGCTGCCTCGTTATTGCACTTCACCTCGACGGCATTGTCGCGAAACACTTCGACAGCCCGCTTCATGTCGCCGATTTCATCCGCGCGATCGGTTCCGTCGATGTTGGTCTCCAGTTTGCCGTCGATCAGGTCCCTGATGTTGGAAATAAGCTGGCCAAGCGGGCGGGTGATCGTCAGGGCGAGGCCGTAGCCACCGGCGGCGGCCAGAACGAACAGGACCAGGCCGATCACAAGCATCCATGTTTTCAGCGTGGCAAGAGGGGCCATGGCCTCCTTCTCGGACTGCATGGCCAGAATGGCCCAGGTGGTGCCCAGGAAGGTCAAAGGTTCGCCTGCCTGAAGGAAGCTTTCGTTTCTGTGTGCCGGGCCTCTGTCGACCGGTGACTTACCTGCCAGGGTTTCCGAGACGGCCGGGCTGGATACCGGCGTCACCAGAATGTCGTTGATCTCCGTGAAACGGGAATCGTTCCGCAACAGGTTGTCTGAGCCGACGATGACGGTTTCTCCGGTGTCGCCCAGCCCGGATGCACGGCCCATGATCGAGTTGATGCGGTCGATGGGCATCTGGAAAGCGAGAACGCCGACCGGAACCCCGTCCTGTTCGATGCGCCTGGATATGAAGCTTGCGGGAGCGTCATGGCTGGGCGCATAGGGGCGGAAATCGAAGAAGTGGGCGGAGCTTGAAGAAGTGTCCGCGGCGGCCCGGAATACCCTTCCAAGATCCGTGTCCGTCCAGGGGCCGTTTGCACGGAAATTGGTCGCAAAGTCCTCTTCCTTGAAGACGGTGTAGACAAGGTCGCCCTCCATGTTGAACAGGAAGACGTCGTAATATCCGCGTTCGGTGAGAAACTCCCGGAGCCAGGGGTGGTAGCGGGCGTGGGCGGTGTCGTAGGCGGTGCCGGTTTCCGCGCCATCCAGAAGATGCTTTTTCCCGAGCGGGTGCGGATTGCCGCTGATATAGGCCTTTTTCAACTGGACGGTCCGGTCGCCGTCAAGGGTCTGCCAGGCTTCCGAAAAGGCCCGCAAGGCTTGATGGGTGAACGGCAGGTCACTGACCAGCTGCAGATCGGATTGAATGGCGTTCAGATAGTCGGAAAGCTCGGTTGCCCGGCTTTCGGCAATGGAGTGCAGCCGGGTTTCGGTGAGTTGGCGGATTTCGCCGGCTGCGGAAAGATAGCTGCTCAGACCGATGCCGGTGCCCACGCCCAGCGCGACGCCCAGAATGGCTACCGGAATCTTGGTGCGAATAGAAAGCTTATCCCACATGGAACCCTCCAGAATTCAACTCAGGGTTACCTAATGTGATTAATGCATACTTAAATCTTGGGTTGTGATTACCGGAATTCTTACGCTTTCATCAATTGACAATAGCAAATTTCAAAAATGTAACTGCGGTATTTGGTAAAAGTGCGAAGACGTTGAAAAACAACTCTGCGTCAAACGATGAGAATCGTTGTTCAGAGTGTTTGATACGAGCTTCGCATTCAGGCTATTGAGCGCGCCGGTATACGGAAATATTGGTGAAGGATGATACGTCGACAAGATGCACTGTCTGGGTGACTGTCAGGGTGCGGCTGTCCTCGGAAAGTTCCCGATCAGCCTTCATGATCGTCAAACCTCCGCGGCGGGCCTCGGAGACAAGGTTCCTGTCGCCCTGAAAGACAAGACGCATGGCGTCGACGAGGCCGCTCTTGCCGAGCTTGACCTCGGGCCCGTCGGGCATGGCCTCGAAGGTGTCGTTGGTGACCTCTCCGTCGGCAGCCACCTGGTTCATGGTGAACACCGCCATGCCGAAGTTGTCCTCGATCTTCAACGTGGCGCTTTTCGGTGGCTCGCCCTGTTCAAAATCGCTTGCGTCGGTGTCGAGGATCCAGGTGCCCAGGAAGGGGGCGAGTTTGTCTTCGGTCATTTGTGCAACTTGAGTAGATAAGGAAAAGCCGCCCACGGGATACCCGCAGGCGGCTCTTCTTGCAAACCCTGTTTGCCTCAGGCGCTGAGAGCGTCCAGTTCGGCAACGATGGCATCACCCATTTCGGTGGTGGAAACGGTCGCCTGGCCCTCGGACGCAATGTCCTTCGTGCGCAGGCCCTTTTCCAGGGCGTTGGCGATGGCCTTGTCCAGCCTGTCGGCGGCTGCGACTTCCTCGAAGGAGTAGCGCAGCGCCATGCCGAAGGAGGCAATCATGGCGATCGGATTGGCCGCGCCTGTTCCGGCAATGTCCGGAGCCGAGCCGTGGACCGGTTCATAGAGCGCCTTGCGCTTGCCCGTGGTTTCGTCCGGAGCTCCGAGGGAGGCGGACGGCAGCATGCCGAGCGAGCCGGTCAGCATGGCGGCAACATCGGAAAGCATGTCGCCGAAGAGGTTGTCGGTGACGATCACGTCGAACTGTTTCGGCCAGCGTACCAGCTGCATACCGCCGGCGTCGGCCAGCATATGCTCCAGCTGCACGTCTTCGTAGCCGTTCTTATGGGTCGCGGTGACAACGTCGTTCCACAGGACGCCGGACTTCATCACGTTCCGCTTTTCCATGGACGTGACCTTGTTGTTCCGCGTGCGGGCCAGTTCGAAGGCCACCTTGGAGATGCGCTCGATCTCGTAGGTGTCATAGACCTGGGTGTCGATACCGCGCTTCTGGCCGTTTCCGAGGTCGATGATTTCCTTTGGCTCGCCGAAGTAGACGCCGCCGGTCAGTTCGCGAACGATCAGGATGTCGAGACCTTCGATGACGTCCTTTTTCAGGGACGAAGCATCTGCGAGCGCCGGGTAGCAGATGGCCGGGCGCAGGTTGGCGAAGAGCTGCATGTCCTTGCGCAGGCGCAGCAGACCGGCTTCCGGGCGCACTTCATAGGGAACGTCGTCCCACTTCGGGCCGCCGACGGCGCCGAAGATGACTGCGTCCGCCGCCATGGCCTTGGCCATGTCTTCCTCGGAAATCGACTGGCCGTGGGCGTCATAAGCAGAGCCGCCGACGAGACCTTCGTCGGTCTCAAAGGACATGCCGCCCTTTTCGTTGAACCAGGCAATGACCTTTTTCACTTCCTGCATGATTTCCGGGCCGATGCCGTCACCCGGCAGCAGCAGAAGTTTTTGAGAAGCCATGGGCGTTCCATCCCGAAATTAGAAAACAGATGGCGTTGGGTTAGCCTGTCGGCGGCGCTCTTGCAAGGAGTGACCAGTTGTGAAGAACTCAAGCGAGCTATACGGAAAGGTCAAGAACGGCTGTGGTCAAAGGCCAACCCAGCTTTTCCCCGCCTGCCAGAAGAGGTTCAGCGCCAGCGCGGTCATCACCCGCTTGAACCACGTCCTGAAGGTTGCCTCATTCATCTTGCCGAGCAGCCGGCTGCCGGCGAGGGTGCCGAGGAAACCGCTCAAGATCATCAGTACGATCAGCCCCGCCCACGGCGCGAAGGCAAAGCCGAGGGCGCCGAAGGCGAGGATCTTGAAGATGTGCATGATCAGCGCGGTCACAGCCTGGTTGGCGACGAAGCCGTGACGGGGCAGGCCGAGGGTCGACAGAACAGCGCCGCCGATCGGACCGGCTGCTCCGAAGAACATGGACAGAAACGTCGAGGCGAAACCGGCGGCCGCCATCGCCCGTTTGCGGGCCTGGCCAAATTTGGGTTTTCTGCCCCAGACCACCCAGAGCACGAAGCAGGCGATGCCGAACTTGAGCACGGCCGCGGGCAGTTCCACGGCAATCGCCCCGCCGATGGCAGCGCCAAAGGCGGCGCCGAGGGCGAACCAGAGCGCGATCAACCAGTCGACATGGCGGAGCTGGACCAGCGCGCGTCCGGCATTGGAGCCGAACTGGACGACGCCATGGACCGGAACCAGGGCACTTGCGGGCATCAGGGCGGCCATGATCGCGATCAGCGTCACGCCGCCGCCAAGCCCGACGGCTGCGGTCAGGGCAGAAGTGAAAAAACTGACGATGACCAGGACGAGGGCCGGGACCGTGCCCAATTCGCCGGGAAGCAATGCGGACAGCAACGCCACCGGCTCAGCCCCAGCGGGTTCTGGCGTAGCTCAATGCCTCGCGCACATCGAGCTGCCGCGTGGAGTTGCCGCTGCGTACGTAGAAGAGGGACGCCTTGCCGTCATCCAGGTACACGGCGCGCGGGGCCGGGCGGATGATGATCATCGCCACGTCCTTCGCCTCGACGGAGGCGAACACCGTATGGATATAGGGGCAGAGGTCACCACCGAGGTTCTTGGACACGATGTCGTTGACCGTACGCTCGAAGGCGTCGTGATCCGGGTTCTTGAGGGTGGAGAGATCCTTTTCCAGGCCGAGCGCTCTGCCGTCGTCGTCGACACCGACAAGAAGGTGGCCGCCATCGGCATTGAAGAAACCGGCAATGGTCTTGGCGATGACTTTTTCCAGGCCCCGGTTGATGCGGTTTTCCTTCACGTCCCAGCGCAGCGACGACTTGAATTCGACGCGCTCCGTTTCACCCTGCTTCATCAGGTCCGGGATCAGGGCGGTCTGTTCGGCGCGCAGGGACTGGTAGGCTTCGGTGGTGCGCATGTAGTTGCGGGTGAAGATGCCGAAAGCGAGCCCGACCACCGCTCCGACAAGCGTGTAGGCCACGGCCACGTCGAAGTGCTTCGGCAGAATCAGCAGCCAGAGGCGGGCGGACAGGAATTCGAACAGGCCCGGTGCGTTTTCCGCAAAACGGGAAAGCTCCCACCAGACGACCATCAGGTTCAACGGATGGATGACAAGCACGCCGACAATGGCGCCCACCAGGACATAGGTGGCGATAAAAGACAGGCGGAACGGGGAAAGCGTCATTGCGGAAAGTCCAAATAAAAACGCCGGTCGGAACCGGCGTCAGTAATAGGCCAAAACCTAGCCGCCGTCATCCCGGCCGGGCGCAGCACGAACCGAAGCTTCGCTGTGTCCGGGATGACGATGGCGAGGCTTGATCCTAAACCGTCGCGGGAAGGGCGGTCTCGACCAGTTTCACCCAGTAGGAACAGCCGACAGGGATCAGCTCGTCGTTGAAGTCATAGGCCGGGTGATGAAGCCCGGCACTGTCGCCGTTGCCCGCAAAGATGAAGGCGCCGGGGCGTTCTTCCAGCATGTAGGAAAAGTCCTCGCCGCCCATCATCGGGGCGATGTCGCGCTTGACCTTGCCTTCGCCGGCGATACCTTCGGCGATCGATGCAGCGAAGTCTGTCTGCTCGTCATGGTTGGCGGTGACCGGGTAGCCGCGGCGGAATTCCAGTTCGGCCTCCGCGCCGAAGGCGTCGGCAACCGATTTGACGATGGCGGCCATGCGCTCCTGGGCAAGGTCGCGCATCTTCGGGCTGAGCGTGCGTACGGTGCCGCGCAGGGTCACGTCCTGCGGGATGACGTTGAAGGCATTGCCGCCCTGGAACACGGTCACCGAGACAACGACAGAATCGAGCGGATCGGCGTTGCGGCTGGCAATCGTTTGAAGCGCGCTGACCATCTGGGATCCTGTCACGATCGGGTCGATGGTGTCGTGCGGCTTGGCCGCATGGCCGCCGCGGCCGGTGATGGTGATGCGGAATTCGTCGGTGGCCGCCATGATGGGGCCCTTGCGGATCGCGAATTCGCCCACGGGCAGACCCGGGAAATTGTGCATGCCGTAGACTTCCTCGATCGGCCAGCGGGTCATCAGGCCGTCATCGATCATGGCCTTGGCACCCGCGCCGCCTTCTTCGGCCGGCTGGAAGATCACCACGACCGTGCCGTTGAAATTGCGGGTCTCGGCCAGATATTTCGCCGCGCCCAGCAGCATGGCGGTGTGGCCGTCATGGCCGCAGGCATGCATCTTGCCCGGAACCTTGGAAGCATAGGGCTTGCCGGTGATTTCCTCGATCGGCAGGGCGTCCATGTCGGCGCGCAGGCCGATGGTCTTGCCGGCGCCGCCGTTCCGGCCCTTGATGACACCAACGACGCCGGTCTTGCCGATGCCGGTTGCAATCTCGTCCACGCCGAAGCTCTCCAGAAGCTCGGCCACCTTTCCCGCGGTCCGGACGGTCTCGTAAAGAATTTCCGGGTTCTCGTGAATATCGCGGCGCCAGGCGGTGATCTCGTCGGCCAGATCGGCCAGGCGGTTGACGATGGGCATGAAGGACTCCTGAAAACTTGGAAGGCGGGATGCTCAAGCGGCTAACCTACCGCAAGCTGTAAAAAGGGAAAGTGGCCCGGGAGAAAAACTTTTGTGCACCGGAGGAAAGCGTCGGAGTGGTCCGCTGGTTCCGCCGATATGAGATCAAATTTTCTCCACGCGGTAGACTTTGGTGTGCTTGATCTCGTTGTCTTCCAGCGCGCCGACCACCGGAACCCGGTAGTCGGCAAGTTCCGTAAGCAGTGACTTCGGCAGGTAGGAGCGGCCCGGATCGCCGACGAGGACTTCGGTCCCCCTTGCAAGCAGCCGGTCGATCAGGTCCATCACCTTGTCGGCCATATACTTGTCGTAGAAGACGTCTCCGCAAAAGACGATATCGGCTGCCGGCGGTTCCGACGCGGTGATGTCCGCCGTCTCGAAACTGAGCATTACGCCATTGAGGTCCGCGTTGAGTTCGGCGGCCGCAAGCGCAAAGGGGTCGATATCGACCGCATGGCAGGAGGCGGCGCCCGCCATCATCGCGGCGATGCCGACGAGGCCGGAACCGCAGGCAAAATCAAGAACACGCTTGTCCGAGACAAGGTCGGGCGTATCCAGGATATAGCGGGCAAGGCCCTGTCCGCCTGCCCAGGCAAAGGCCCAGAAGGGCGGGGCAATGCCCAGTTCGCCAAGTTCGTCCTCGGTCTTCTGCCACAGGTCCATGGCTTCATCAGCCACATGCAGCCGGATTTCCTCCGCATGCGGCACCGGTTTGATCCGGGTTTCCCGGCGGATGAATTCGGACGGATCTTTAATGAGGGGCATGGGACCTGCTGGGCAAGCGTCGCGATTGATTTTGAGAACCTTTCAAGTCCGCCAGTGTCACCCCGGGCGAGCGAAGAGAGACCCGGGGCCTACTCATTTCCGGAGCATTCAAGAGCGTGCCTCCGACCTGCCCGCGAACCTTCTTCCACCCCGGCGTCCGGTTCGGCGAGTGGGCCCCGGATCTTCGCTGCGCCTGTCCGGGGTGACCTCTCGTGAGGATGCGGCCTTGTGCTCGCACTCACCGCTCAGGCCGGGTCCTTCAGGCCACCCATCTCGCAGACCACCTTCCATTCGTCTTCCGTCACGGGCTGGACGGAGAGGCGCATGGAGGTTACCAGCGACATCTTGGCAAGGCGTGGTTCGGCCTTCACCTGGGCAAGCGTCACAGGCTTCGGCATGTCGCGCACGGCCTTGAAGTCCACGCATTCCCAGCGGGGGTCGTCGGTTGTCGTGTCCGGATGGATGTCGCTGCAGACTTCAACGACGCCGACCACTTCCTTGCCGATATTGGAGTGATAGAAGAAGGCCTTGTCGCCGATCTCCATGGCCCGCATGTTATTGCGCGCCTGGTAGTTCCGGATGCCGTCCCATTGCTCTCCGGCATCGCCTTTGGCCTTCTGCTGTTCCCAGGACCATTTGTCCGGCTCGGACTTGATCAGCCAGTACTGCACTTATTTCACCTCCGGATTTTAGGGTCTGGTCCAACTAAGGATTTGATCGCGGTTTGGATAAAATCGCTCAAGTTCAAGGAGCGAAGTTGCAGGAAGAGTTCTCTCTTTCAAGACTTTGCGACGCAGAAATGAGCGATTTTTGCCAAATCTCTTCGAGATGCGGCGAATTTTGGTCCCGAATGCGTCGGAAACCCCTTGTGGTGAGTGCACCACTGCGGGCTTTCCTTCTATTCGGATACCGAAATTCGAATCGCGCCGCGACCTAATCCTTAGTCGGACCAGACCCTAGTACCCAATTCCACGGCCTGATTTCGACGCTTTCGAAGAGGCCGGCCCGGGCGTAGGGATCTTCTTCGGAAATGGCAAGAATTTCGTCGCGGTTGGAGGCTTCGATCACCAGCAGGGAGCCGGTCATGTTGCCGTCGTCGTCCATGAAGGGACCGGCCGCCTTCAGGCTGTCGCCGAGGGCTTTCAGGAATTCCAGATGGTTCGCACGATTGTCGAGGCGCGTTTGCAAGGCGTGGGCCTTGTCGGTGCAGATCAGGGCATAGAGCATGGGAAGAGACCTTCAGGTTGTCGAACTGGGACGAACCTAGGACTGGACCTGTCGAAACTCAATGGTGGATAAGCGGACGGAGCGTTTTGTGTTTCCGGCAAACCCAACAGCCTGCCGAGCAGGGCCCGTCTCGATGCATGGGAGACCACTTCGGGGCAAGTGGCCATCCTTTGAGACTGCGCATCGCGCTTCCTCAGGATGAGGTGGAGCGTGGGGAGGCGTCTTTGTGAAAAGGTCTTCTCAAGTTTATGGCAAGGGGTGATTTGAACAGTGTTCTAAGGGGTTAAGACCACCGTCACCTGCGGCGGGCCTTCAAGTTAAAATTTTAGGATTCCGTCACAAAAATTCACTTTAATTGAGAGGCCTTTCGAATTTACATACAATCCTTCACAATCAAATTTTCTTATTCTTTCTTCTATGATTTCGCTGTTTTCTTTCTTAAAATTTTTGATTTCAATTCTTATGCGTTCAATGCAGTGCGCGACATTGTTGCAATAATCATCGGAGGCATTTTTTTTGCTCCAAATCTTTAGCTCCTCTTTTGTTAGATCGATCCCGCCGAGGCGCAAAAGATCAAAGTAATCTTGCAAGTAGCTTCGGTCGCTTGATGACCAAAATCCCTCCCTCATAACAGATACAAACTCTTTAAGCTCAAGTTCCTTTGGGTAGATTTGTGCGGACCTTTGTTTGTATTCGGCAAACTTAAAGACGAAATTGTCAGTCTCAATCCAGCAGAATTTTTTATTATCTTTCAAGAAATCTTCAATCAATGCGGAGTAATCATGTTTCACGATATCATCTATCTCAAGATAAGAGGCGCTAATAATAAGGTGTTGTGCAATGACGCCTTCTCCATTCGTCCATCGTTGAAAAATCTTATTACTGACCTCGAAATCTCCATTTTCAATATCTAATAAAAATTTCCTGTATGAGCGAATTGCTTCTCCCAAATCGCTCAACGTGGCAAATTTGTTAAGAAGATCTTCTGTCGTTCTGGATTTTGCGTCTATTTTTTCAAGCAACGCATACTCAGAAGTGTCCTCAAAGCTTAAAGGCTTCACACAATCTTGCGCATATGCTTTGCTTTGCGAAAGAAGCAACAGAAGAAAAACCAGAACGCTTCCAAATTGCATTTTCCTCAAAACCCCGGTCAATAAGCTACACAACGACATATTCTACCCGTCAGCGAAATCGTGCGACGGCAAACAACATGAGCGCCCAGAATGCTCTGAAACACACGCTTCGATCTTTGATATTCTCGATCGATAGGAAAACGCACCAAAGTCAGGATGACAAGCACGTTCTCGTCTTCTGGTTGCGATATTGCTTCAAACGCCTTCCGTTTCCGCCTTCAGCGGCCGGGCCATCAGGGTGTTGAGGGCGTCATCAATGGTCAGGTCCTCGTCGATCATCCGGGCCACCGTCTCGCAGATTGGCACTTCGACGTCGTATTTCTTCGCCAGCTTGACCGCGACACGGGCGGAATAGGCGCCTTCGGCGAGCTTGCCGCCGGCGGCGATCAGCTCAGAAGCCATGAAGCCTTCGCCGAGGCGCAGGCCAAAGGAGAAGTTGCGCGACTGGCTGGAGGAGCAGGTGAGCACGAGGTCGCCGAGTCCGGAAAGTCCGGTGAGCGTTTCCGCTTGGGCGCCCATGGCGGTGCCGAGGCGCGAGAGTTCGGCGAAGCCGCGCGCAGTCAGCGCCGCCTGGGCGCTGGCGCCGAGCTTGCGGCCGACGACTGCTCCGCAGGCAATCGCCAGCACGTTCTTCAGCGCGCCGCCGATCTGGGTGCCCAGAATGTCGATGGAGGCATAGGGGCGGAAGCAGGGCGACTGCAGCGCCTCGCAGAGGCTCAGCGCGGTCTTGGCGGAATTGGCGGCAATGGTGACGGCGGTCGGGAGCCCCTTGGCGACGTCATCGGCAAAACTCGGACCGGAGAGCACGCCCGGTTCCACACCGGGCAGTTCCTCGCTCATGACCTTGGAGAGAAGCTTGCCGGAGGATTGTTCAATGCCCTTGGCGCAGAGCACGACGGGACCGCGGACCTTGCCGGTTTTCTTCAGCGCGGACAGCATGGCGCGGGTCGTTTGCGCGGGCGTGACCAGCAGCAGGGCGTCCGCATCGGCGACCTCGTCCAGGTTCGTTGTGGGATTGAGGTCTTCATCGAAGGTGATCCCGGGCAGATAACGCTGGTTCTGCCGCCGGGAGCGGATATCGGACACGGTTCCGGGATCGCGGGCCCAAAGGCGCACGTCTCTTCCGGCCCGCGCGGCCGTCAATGCCAGCGCCGTTCCCCAGGCCCCGCCTCCAATGACGCCGATCGATTTAATGGCGCCCATTGCTCTGCCTTTCCATGCGCGACCGTAATGTTTCAAGCTGCGCTCCAAACCCTTCAAAGAACCGGGTCTCGGGCGGCGCATCGGATGAGAACAGATCAACCCAGAACAGACGGAACCTTATCGGAGCTCCGCCGGCACTCGGTGACGTTTCATAGTGTTCCCATTGTGTCGCGGGTTTTTCACGAATGCGACCGTGAAAATGCCGCCGGCGATGCAGGCCGTCGAGACAATCGGGGACATTCTCGAAGATATGGTCCTGGTCCGCGAACGATTCGAGAGCGATATCCAACGAAAGTCCGGTTTCCTCGGCAAATTCACGCCGGGCGCCGTGCAAATAACTTTCGCCAGGGTCGAGGGTTCCGCCGGGGACTTGCAGTCCAACCTCCGGGTGATCGGGCTCCGAAAAGACCAGAAGCTCCGTCCCGCAGGTCAGGTAGACATAGGCTTTGTGGTAGAGGTTCAACGGCAAGTCCTTGAAAAATATAACCTTCGCTAGGCCGCTTTGCGAATGCCCGGCACACGGCAACGCAAGGCTTCTATCGGCTCGCCGAAGGCGGCAAAGAAATTTTCGGCATCTCCTGCCTCGGGGCCGAAAAGGTCGACCCAGAAGAAGCGGTAGCGAATCGGTCCGCTGCCGCTGCTGGGGTAGATCTCGAAATGCTCCCATTCCTGCCGCGGCTGTTCAGCAATCCGGACATGGTAGTTGCGCCGGATGTGACGGCCGAGCAGGGGGCGGTCCGGCGCGGGCCTGAATTGCCCGACCGGCGGGATCGTTTCGAAGGGAATGTCCTGGTCGGAAAAGTGGTCGAAGGCGGCGTCCAGCGTGAGGCCGGTTTCCTCTGCGAATTCGCGCATGGCCCCATGCAGAAAGCTCTCGCCGGGATCGATGGTGCCGCCCGGCACCTGCATCCCGAGCCAGGGCGTGTCCGGCTCGTTGAAGACCAGCAGGTCGGTACCGCAAGTCAGGTAGACATAGGCCTTGTGGTAGATGCGCATCTTCAAAGGGTCCTCAGAGTGCCGGGTCTGCTTCCTAGCAGGCAATCCGCACTTCATGAAAGGGCTGAGTAGCGATGCGGCGCTTGAAAGTCCGAAGTTCGCTCAAACTTTCGCGCCTTTTTTGCCTGCACCCAGAACCCCGGTGCTGGTCTGGTCGAGCGGCCAGCGCGGACGCGGCGACAGGGTCATGTCGTCGACCGGTCCCGCCTGCAGCCGTTCGATACCGGCCCAGGCGATCATGGCGGCATTGTCCGTGCAAAGGTTCATTGGCGGCGCGACGAAACGGGCCCCCGCCTCATCGGCCGCTTCCAGAAGGCTTTGCCGGATCTGTTTGTTGGCGGCAACGCCGCCGGCGACGACGATCGCCGGGTCAGCCTCCGGGTGCCGTTCCCGGAAGAGCGCGAGCGCCGACCGGGTCCGCGCGGCCAGGACATCGGAAACGGCCCGCTGAAAGGCGGCGCAAAGGTCGGCAACCGTCTGGTCGTCCACCGGTTCCAGTTTCTTCGCCTGGGTCCTGAGTGCGGTCTTGAGGCCCGCAAAGGACATGTCGAGGCCGGGCCGGTCGAGCAGCGGGCGCGGCATCTTGAAACGGGTGACATCGCCTTTTGCCGCCATCTTTTCCACCTGCGGGCCGCCCGGATAGGGCAGGCCGAGGAGTTTTGCCGTCTTGTCGAAGGCCTCGCCGATGGCATCGTCGATGGTGGTGCCCAGGCGCTCATAGTCGCCGACGCCGCGCACCAGCAGGAACTGGCTGTGTCCACCGGAAACCAGCAGCAGCAGGAACGGAAACTCCAGATTGTCGGTCAGGCGCGCGGTCAGCGCATGGCCTTCCAGGTGATTGACCCCGACAATCGGCTTGCCGGCGGCCATGGCGATCGCCTTGGCGGTCATGAAGCCGACAATGACGCCGCCGATGAGACCCGGCCCGGCAGTCGCGGCAACCGCATCGATGTCGTCCCAGCCACAACCGGCTTCCTGCATGGCTTCGGCCACGATCCGGTCGAGAATTTCGATATGCGCCCTGGCGGCAATTTCGGGCACCACGCCGCCGAATTCGGTGTGTTCGTCGATCTGCGAGCGGATGGTGTTGGAGAGGATTGCCTTGTGCACAGGTCCGCGCACCACCGCTGCGGCGGTTTCATCGCAACTGGTCTCAATGCCCAGGACCGTCAGATTGGTCGCATTGTCTTTTGAATTGACTGAAGTCATTGGTTCAGCAGTGGTGGCCTGTGTTAGGACATACGGTCAGTAACAATTGCATGCCCGGCGATGACCTGCCGGGCGTAACATCTGGACGGTGAACCTTGCAATCAAATCCTTTGCGTATCGGAACCCGGGGCAGCGCGCTTGCGCTGGCGCAAGCCCATGAGACCCGCGAGCGGCTGATGGCGGCCCACGGCCTTGCGGAAGAGGCTTTCGAAATTGTGGTGATCAAGACCTCGGGCGACAAGATCCAGGACCGGCCGCTTTCCGAAGTGGGGGGCAAGGGTCTTTTCACCAAGGAAATCGAGGAAGCGCTGCTGGACGGGAGAATCGATCTGGCCGTACATTCCTCCAAGGACATGCCGACGGTTCTGCCGGACGGGCTGGCGCTGACTGCCTTCCTGCCGCGTGAAGATGTCCGTGACGCGTTCCTGTCGCCCAAGGCGAAAACCCTGAGCGACCTGCCGCAGGGTGCCGTGGTCGGCTCAAGCTCCTTGCGCCGTCAGGCGATGATCAAGCGGCTCAGGCCGGATATCGAGGTCGTCATGTACCGCGGCAACCTGCAGACCCGCCTGCGCAAACTTGCGGAAGGCGAGGTGGACGCGACACTGCTGGCGGCCGCCGGTCTCAGGCGTCTGGGGCTGGAAAAGGAAATCACCAGCCTTCTGGAAGTCGACGAATTCATTCCCGCCGTCGGGCAGGGGGCGATCTGTATCGAAAGCCGGGCGGACGATGAAGCGACCTTGCAGAAGCTGGCCGCGATCCACGATCCGGACACCCAGGTCCGGCTCGACGCGGAACGGGCCTTCCTGGCAGTCCTCGACGGCTCCTGCCGCACGCCCATCGGCGGTCTGGCGGTGCTGGAAGGCGGCAGGCTGCATTTCAGGGGCATCGTGCTGAAGCCGGACGGATCGGAAGCCCATGAGGCGGATGCAAGCGGTGCCGCGGAAGACGCGGTTGCAATCGGCCGCTCAGTCGGTGAAGCCCTGAAGGCAAAGATGGGACCCGGCTTCCTGGCGGGCCACTGAAGGACGGTCCGGAATGCGTTTTCTGGTGACCCGGCCACAGCCCGACTGCAAACGCACCGCGGACAAGCTGCGGGCCGCCGGTCATTTCGCCGATGAGGCTCCGCTGCTGCGGTTCAGGGCCGATCCGCCAAGATCCTTTGATCTTTCTGGGGTCAAGGCCCTGGCGGTGACCAGCCGGCGGGCGGTGACGGTTCTGTCGGAACACGCACAAATGCCAGACCTCAAGGCCCTGCCGGTCTTCGCCGTTGGCGAGTCGACTGCCGAGGCCTGCAGGAGAGCCGGGTTCGAATCTGTCTCGGCGGCGGATGGCGACGTTACCTCGCTGGCTGCCTGCCTTCTGGATCATCGCGGTGTGTTCGCGGGAAGTGCTGTGCTCTACCCTGCGGCAGAAGAGCGCGCGGGCGACCTGGAGGGGTTGTTGGACGAAGGCGGGATGACCTGCCGTCTTCAGGTCGTTTACCGGATGGAAGCTGTCGACGAGCTGCCGGAAGCAGTGGTCGATGCTCTGATATCGTCGGCCTATGACGGTGTGCTGGTCTATTCGAAACGGACGGCGGAGGCGTTGTTCGACCTGCTGACGGCGAGCGGTCTCAATCCTGTTTTTTCCGGTTTGCGGGTCTTTGCCATCTCGCAACAGGCGGCAGGGCCACTATCTGGTCACATGAAGGTGCATGTTGCGGGTGCACCGAATGAAACGGCGCTGCTGAAACTGGCTTTAACAGAGTGTTAACCAGAACCGGGGGAGTCGTTCTTTTGCAGCGCGGAATGTCGCTGCTGCAGCGGTACCGCTCCGCAACGAGGTGTGTATAGTGAAGGTCTTGGGACCTAAGAAACCCGGACCGGAAGGGTTCAGGAGGAGAGCAGATGGCGACGGACAACAAATCTTCTGGCGGAACATCCTCTTCGAGCGGAAGCGGGACATCGGGCAAGCCGGGAAGCACGCCTTCTTCGTCCTCCACATCGTCCAAGCGACCGGTGACAATCGACCTGAAGGCCGAAAAGATCGGTGAAAAACCGGGAGCTTCCACTTCAAGGGAAGCGTCCTCCGCAAGCCCGTCGAGCAAACCCGCAACTTCGGATCCCGCCGCAAGGAGTGCAACTTCAAGCGCTTCCAAACCGGCAAGCAGCAGCGCCACGCCGTCGGCTTCCTCCGGCACGGCGCGCAGCCCGTCGGCCACGCCTTCTTCCACGGCGTCCGCCTCCAAATCAGCGTCCGCAAGCTCTTCCGCCACTTCTTCCGGCGCCACCTCTTCCGGCACCGCGTCTTCAACGAGTGCCTCCAAGCCGGCATCAGCGTCGGCATCTGCAGCGGGCAAGACGGCCGCGAGCACGGGCGGACCGGCAAGCTCCTCGTCCACTTCACGGCCTTCTTCGACAACGCCGACAACCTTCGCCAATCCGCCCGCGGCGGAGGACAGGGGCGGCGTCGGGGCTTTCGGTGTGCTGATTGCGGCCGTCATCGGCGGTATCCTGGTGCTCGGCGGCGGCTTCGGCCTTTATCAGGCCGGGCTGATCAAGATCACGCCGGAGCCGAATCAGCAGATGGCAAATGCTCTCTCCACCGCCGAGGGCAAGATCTCGGATCTCGAAAAACAGCTGGGTGCGTTGAGTTCGGGCGGGAATACGGGTGCCGACAACAGCGCGGACACGGCGCTGGAGGCGAAAGTCGCCGCGCTGGAAAGCCGGCTTGACAACGCAACGCCGGCGTCCTCGCCGGATGTCGTGCCGGCTATGGAAGCTTTGCAAAAGGATGTTGAAAGCCTGCGCAGCGACATGGCCTCGCTCGGCTCAGGCGATGGCGCTCCGGTCAACCTGAAACCGCTGGAAGACCGGATGGCCGCGTTGGAAAAGGCTTCGAACGCCGGAACGGCGGTAGACCTGGAGCCGCTGGAAGCGCGTCTCGCCAAGCTGGAGGCCGCCTCGAATTCGACCACCTCGGAAGCGGACAAGCTGTCCGGCTCGGTGACCGGCATCGAAACGCAGGTTGATGGCCTGAAAAAAACCTTGAGCGAGGTCGAGACCCGGCTGCAGAACACGGAAGCGACCGCGAAGGCCGCGCAGAGCGCGGTTTCCACCTCCGACGTTTCCCTGAAGACACTGGCAGACAGCCAGGCCCGGGCAACCGAAACACTCGCCAGCCTGTCCGCGGACATCAAGTCCATGGGCACGGCGAATTCCGCGGCGCTGGAGGATATCCGGGCTGAGCTGGATGCGCTGTCCAAGCGCCTGGCATCGGTCGAGGCCACCATGGGCGATGCGACGGCGCGCGAAACCGCCGCCCGCGCACTTTCTGTCTCCGCGCTGAAGTCGGCGGTCGATTCCGGCCGGTCCTATGAAACCGAACTGGCGGCGGTCAAGGCGGGTCTCCCGACCGATATCGACCTGACGGCGCTGGAAGCCCATGCCGCCAGCGGCGTCGAGCCGGTCTCCGTGCTGATCGCGCAGTTCCCGCCGGTCGCCCGCAGCGTCTACCAGACCTTTTCCGAGCCCGACCGGGAAGGCGATGTGCTGGACAGCTTCCTGGCGAGCGCCAAGTCGCTCATTGCCGTGCGCGGTCCCGGCGATGCGGACGGAACCGGACCGGAAGCGGCCCTCCGGCGGATGGAGAATGCGGTGTCCGCAGGCGACCTGAGCGGTGCGCTGGCAGCCTACAAGGACCTTCCGGAAACAGCCCGGACCGTTGCCTCTGACTGGGCCGCGCGGGCGCAGGCCCGCGTCGAGGTCGATGCGCTGACGGAAAAAGCCTCGAAGGAAGTGCTGAACGCGCTTGCCGGGAAAGACAGTTGACCGGAGGCCGGTTTGCGGCCATCCGATGAGAAGAAATCAAGCCGGGATGACCGGTAACGCTTGGGAGCGAACCAGATGATCCGCGTCCTTTTTTTCGTCCTGCTGGTATTTGCCCTGGCATCGGGCTTCGCCTGGATGGCCGACCTGCCGGGCACGATATCGATCAGCTGGAACGGTTATGTCTGGGAGCAGCCGCCCGTCACCGCGGCGCTGGTCGCGGGTGCGCTTCTGGCGGTTTTCCTGGCGGCCGTGTGGCTGATCCGGGTGATCCTGAAGTCACCGCAGATCGCCAGCCGGTTCTTCAAGCGCCGCCGAAAGGACAAGGGCTATACCGCCCTGTCCCAGGGGCTGATAGCGCTTGGCACGGGCAACGCCAAACTGGCGCGCCGCCACGGGCTTGAGGCCGACCGCCTGTTGGCGGAAGAACCGGCAGCCAAGCTTCTGCTCGCCCAGACCGCCCAACTCGCGGGCAAGGACGACGAGGCGCGTCAGCGGTTCGAGGACATGCTGGACGACCCGGCCACCAAGGCGCTTGGCCTGCATGGCCTCTTCGTCGAAGCCGAACGTCACAATGAACCTGTCGCTGCGCGTCATTACGCGGAAGAAGCGGTCAAGACCTCGCCGGGCCTCGAGTGGGCCGGCAAGGCGGTTCTCGGGTATCAGGCGATCGCCCATCACTGGGAAGATGCCTTGAAGACGCTAGAACGCAACTATGCCGCCAAGATGCTGGACAAGAAAACCTACCGGCGCCAACGCGCCGTGGTGCTGACCGCGCTGGCGGGCAAGCTGGAGGACGGCGATCCGGAGCGGGCTTACTCCCTGGCCAAGGAAGCCCACGGGCTGGCGCTGGACCTGGTGCCGGCCGCCGTGCTTACTTCGCGCCTGGCCACCCGCCGCGGGGATATCCGCAAGGCTTCCAAGGTTCTGGAAGCCACCTGGCGGCTGTCCCCGCATCCCGAACTCGCCGACACTTACGCGCATGTGAGGACCGGCGATTCGGCGGTTGACCGGTTGAAACGGGTCAAGTCGCTGTCCGCGCAGCGCGCCAATACGGCGGAAGGCGCGTTCGCGATTGCAAAAGCGGCGCTGGAGGCGCGCGAGTTCGACGAGGCCCGTGCGCAGCTCAAGACGGTGCTGCAGTCCGAACCTTCCCGCAAGGCCTTCCTTCTGATGGCCGAGGTCGAGGAAGCCGAACACGGCGACCGGGGCCGCATGCGCGACTGGCTGGCGCGGGCGGTGAATGCGCCGCTCGACAAGGTCTGGATGGCGGACGGGGTCGTTTCCGGCGATTGGCAGCCGGTCTCGCCGGTGACCGGAAAACTGGACGCCTTCCAGTGGGGGACACCCACGGGGCTTTCCGACAGCGACGGCGAGTTGCTTGAAGACAGCGCGTTCGAGGCCCCGGCGCTGACGGCCGCCACGCCGGTTCGCCCGGCGGGCCCTGCGGCGGAAGCCGAGGACCTGGCGACGGTGGACCTTGAAGCCGAACCGGTTTCGAAGCCGGCCTCCCCGGAGGAAAAAAGCGTCAGCTCCGGTGAGGCGGCGAAGGCGTCTCCGGCTACGACCAAGCAGGGCTATGAAGGCACCACCGACGACGTCCGGTTCAGTCCGGCGCTGAAGGATCTGCCGGATGCGGCAGCGGCGGGCGAGAAAACCGCCGAGGTCCATGAACCGGTTCCGGCTGCGGAAAAAGACAAGCCGGCCGCCAAAACCTCATCCGAAAGTGGCGCCGAAACGGCGGCCGCGAACGGTCCTGACGCCAAGGGCGGCAAGGAAGGGGAGAACAAAGCCGCAGCTTCCGAAGAGGAGGATCTGAACCGTCCGATCGAGTTCGCCCTGTCGCGCATGCCGGACGATCCCGGACCGGACGATGAGGAGGAAGACAAGAGCGCGTCCTCCGCGCGTCCCCGGTTCTTCAATTAAACTGCAAGGGTGCGGCGGCGCGAACCGCCGCGCCGATTGCCCGTTCCGGCAGGCGTGTAAACCGGAAGATGTGATCTTTCTGCAAGAAGCGTCTTTCAGCCTCTTGCATCTGACGCCAAGCTCCGGTAATTAGCGGCGCACTCGGCACGCGCCGGGCAAACGCGCAATAGCGCGCTGCTTGATCCGTTCAGGCACATTGCCGCTGTAGCTCAGTTGGTAGAGCACGTCATTCGTAATGATGGGGTCGGGGGTTCGAGTCCCTTCAGCGGCACCATACTTGTTCGCGCCATCGCCCTTC
Source organism: Roseibium sp. (assembly GCF_050301095.1). Taxonomy (GTDB): domain Bacteria; phylum Pseudomonadota; class Alphaproteobacteria; order Rhizobiales; family Stappiaceae; genus Roseibium. The sequence goes on along the minus strand of NZ_JBNKYW010000096.1, from coordinate 448 downwards.
GGGCTACTCGAGCGCGGATCAGGTTCGAGATTTCTCCTCTCACCCGCACCAGTTTCAAATCATCGGTCCGAAGACCTGGGCATCGGTTCGCACTGAAGGCAGAGCTTTTTCCTGCGGGCCGTTTTCCTTGCCCGAAGCCGGGCTTCCCGACATTCGAAGGACACCCTTCCTGCCGGACCATGGCAGGTGACAACCCGGGCGAGATACCATCCAGGCTCAACCGTTCCTCGGGAATTTCTTGGTGTGATCTAGAAAATCTTACGTTTGGTCAAATATAATCGGGATTTTTTCCTTCGATCACTCATTGTATGAAAATACATATTCGGATCTTCAAATATATCTTTGTCTATTTCGCGTGAAAATTGGACGGTAACTGAAAATATACATTTCGAAATTTACTATCATTGTAAATTTAACCGAGGCCATTGGTCGAGGCAGCCAGGGGTTC
>NZ_JBNKYW010000095.1:0-4618 GCF_050301095.1 Roseibium sp. | reverse complement strand
CGCGGAAGCCATGGATACGGCCCAACGCGGCATGGGGGTCGACTGGCCGACAGCAAAGGAACTGATCGAACGCACCATGAAGGAGGCGAAGGCGCACCCGATGAAGCCGCGCGTTGCCTGTGGTGCCGGAACCGACCAGGTGCCACTGGAGGACCTGAAAACCACCGATGACATCCTGAAAGCCTACCAGGAACAGATGGAAGCCATCGAAGCTGCCGGCGGGCAGGTCATCATCATGGCCTCGCGCGCCTTCCCTGCAATAGGTGCCGGACCGGACGACTATGCGACTGTCTACGGCAAGCTGCTCGACCAGGCTTCCAGCCCGGTCATCCTGCACTGGCTTGGCGACATGTTCGACCCGGCGTTGAAAGGTTATTGGGGCTCAAGCGATGTCGCGGCGGCCTCCGACGCAGTGCTGTCGATCATCGAGAGCAATCCGGCAAAGGTCGACGGCATCAAGATTTCCCTGCTCGACCAGGCTCATGAAGAAGCCTTCCGGGCGCGGTTGCCGGATGGCGTCAGGCTTTATACCGGCGACGACTTCAACTATGCGGAGCTGATCGAGGGGGACGGCACGCATTATTCCCATGCCCTGCTCGGAGCCTTTGCGGCCATCGCTCCGGTTGCCAGCCAGGCGCTGGAAGCCCTCGCGGAAGGCGACCGCGACACCTATCACCGGCTTTTCGCACCGACGGTGCCGCTCAGCCGGGAAATCTTCAAGGCGCCGACCCGGTTCTACAAGGCCGGAATTGCCTTCCTGGCCTGGCTCAATGACGCGCAAAGCCACTTCATCATGCCGGGCGGGTTCCAGTCCTCGCGGGAAATTACCCACTATGCGGAAGTCTTCCGGCTTGCAGACCGATCCCGTTTGTTGTCAAAACCGGATGTCGCCGTTGAACGGATGGCATTGCTTTTGAGACTGCACGGTATCGGCTGAGGTATATGGGCAAACGACCGACAATTCTGGATGTGGCGAAACACGCGGGGGTTTCCAAATCAACCGTGTCGCTGGTTCTCCAGAATTCCACGTTGGTCAAGGAGACGACCCGCGCCGATGTCATGAAGGCGATTGCCGAGCTAGGTTATGTCTATAACCGCTCGGCGGCGGGCCTGCGCGGCGCGGGCACTGGGCTGATCGGCCTGATCATCAACGACCTGCGCAACCCGTTCTTCACCGAGTTCGCCGCCAGCGCCCAGATGGCCTTCGCCCGGCAGGGTTATTCGACGGTGATCGCCAATACCGACGAGGATCCCGAAATCCAGTCGCATGTGATCGATGCCATGATCGAACACGGCGTTTCCGCCTTTGTCATCTCGCCGACCTATGGCGGCGAGGACCGGCCGTTCGACCGGATCCGGCGGGCCGCAATACCGACGATGCAGGTGCTGCGGCAACTGGACGATCGCACCGATCTCTTTCCGTTCGCGACGCATAATTATTCGGTCGGCGGGAAGCTGGCGACCGAACACCTGATCGAAGCCGGATGCCGCAACATTGCCTTTGTCGGCGGCATCAAGGACCGGCCGATCACGCTTGAGCGCATGTCCGGCTACAGCGAGGTCATGACCGCGCGCGGGCTGGAGCCGAGGGCCTTTTACGGCCGTCCGTCCCGAGCCGTCGGCCGGGACATCGCCCTTGAGATTGCCGGCCAGCACAGGGACGTGGAAGCTGTCGTCTGCTTCAGCGACCTTGTCGCACTCGGTATGCTGAGCGGCTTTGCCGAGGCTGGGGTGCAGGCGGGCAGAGAGATAAAAATCGTAGGCTTCGACGATATCGAGGAAAGCTCGATTGCCTATCCGAGGCTGAGTTCCGTTCGATGCGATTCCGGATTGTTCGGCCGGAATGCCGCCGAGGCGATGCTGGCCTGGATCACGGACGGAACCCGCCCGCCAGACACCAAACATTACGATGTCGAACTGATTGTCCGGCAATCGAGCCACTGGACCGAAAATGACACTTAACAATCAAGACCAATTCCTGCGCCACCTGTTCGAAACCGCGGTTGCGGCCGCGGATCCGATGCTGTGCGTGCCCGCCGCCCTGCCTGAAAAGCCCGAAGGCCGCACGCTTATCATCGGCGCCGGCAAGGCATCGGCCCGGATGGCGGAGGCGGTGGAAAGCGCCTGGGGGCCTTGCGAGGGACTGGTGATCACCCGCGACGGCTATGCCAGGCCCTGCGAGGGCATCGAAATCGTCGAGGCCTCGCATCCGGTGCCGGACGGACGCGGACTGGAAGCAACGGCCCGCATGCTTGAATTGCTCGGCAGCCTCAAGGACACTGATCAGGTGGTCGCGCTGATCTCGGGCGGTGCGTCGGCGCTTCTGGAAAAGCCTGCCGGGGACATCACGCTGGCAGAACTGCAGCAGCTGAATGCGGATCTTCTCGCCTCCGGCGCTCCGATAACCGAGATGAACACGGTTCGAAAACACGTGAGCCGCGTCAAGGGCGGACAGCTTGCCGCTGCCGCCTATCCCGCGAAGATGACGGCGCTGATCATTTCCGATGTTGCCGGCGACGATCCGGCCTTCATCGCCTCCGGCCCGACGGTCGGTGACAGGACCACACCAGCCGATGCGCGCGCCATTCTGAAGCGTTACGACATCTCCATTCCGGCCTCGGTGGAAGCTGTCCTGAACGGCCCTCAGCGGGTGCTGCCGGTGGGCGCCGAGGAATTGTCGACTGTCCGGAACGTTCTCGTTGCCGCGCCCTCCAGATCGCTTGAGGCCGCCGCGAAAGAGGCGCGGAACGCCGGGTGTGAAGTCGAAATCCTCGGCGATGCGATCGAGGGCGAAGCACGGGATCTGGCAGTGGAACAGGCTCGGCTGGCACTGGACATTCAGGCGAAGCTGAAGCGGGGAGACGCGCCGAGGCTGCTGCTATCGGGCGGCGAATGCACCGTCACCCGGCGCGGAGACGGGATCGGCGGCCCGAACGCGGAATATGCTCTTGCACTCGCCGTTGCCCTGAAAGGCCAGGCAGGCCTTCACGCCATCGCCTGCGACACGGATGGTGTCGACGGGGCAGCCGATGTGGCGGGCGCGGTCATTGGTCCGGAGACGCTTGAAAAGGCGCGCGCGCTCGGGATCGATCCGTCGGCCATGCTTCAGGCTAATGACAGTCACAGTTTCTTCGAACGTCTCGGCGACCAGGTCGTGCCGGGGCCGACACTCACCAACGTGAACGACTTCCGGGCAATCCTGATCGAGGCGCCTTGAGTAGCTGGATGTGTTCTGGCTGATTGCTTCAGGAGGAGCTGGATTGTCTGCCTCTTGTTGTCATCCCGGTTTGGCGCAGCCAGGACCGGGATCCAGTGCTTTCTGCGAAGGTTTGGGAAGACAATTTTCTCAATAGGTTACTGGATCCCTGCCTGCACAGGGATGACAAACGAAGCGAAAGTACTGCCTCCCAATCCCTCATTCCGTCGGCGTCACCCGATAGGGCACGATGCCGCGGCGGCCGGGGTCGATGAAGGGTTCCTTGTCGATGGCCGGGAAGGCGCGCTGGTCGCAATTGTCGCGCGGGCAGATGCGGCAGTTGACGCCGATGGGTTCGGGGTCGGAAATCTCGTCGATGTCGAGGCCGTCCGCATAGACGATGGCGTCCGCGTATTTGACCTCACAGCCGATGCCGAGCGCATAGCGGCGCTCGCCGGTGCCGTAGTCTGGCTGGTGCTTGGTGACGCTGGTGGCGATGCAAAGATACTGGACGCCGTCTGGCATCTGGGCGACCTGGGCGGTGAACTTGTTGGAGTTCTGCTCGAAGGCCTGGTGGACGTTCCAACGCGGGCAGGAGCCGCCGAAACGGGCGAACTGGAAGCGGGTGGCGCTGTGGCGCTTCACGACATTGCCTGCGCGGTCGATCTTGACGAAATAGAACGGCAGGCCGTTCGCCCCGGGCCTTTGCAGGGTCGACAGGCGGTGGCAGATGGTCTCGATGCTGACGTCAAGCAGGTTGGAGAGCAGCTGGATGTCGTGGCGGCAGCGCGCCGCCGTCCTAAGAAAATCGTCATAGGGCAGCAGGAGTGCGCCGGAGAAATAGTTCCGGAGCGCGAGGCGGGCGATGCTTTCGGCGGATTTGGTCTTGAATTTCGCCCGCTCCACTTCCTCGGAAATCAGGTCCTTGACGCAAAGCTCGGCAATGACCGACCCGAGCAGGAAATTCTTGGTCGATTGCGGAATGGCCCGGTAGAGCGAGATCTTTCGGGTGTAATCGTCCTGGCGGATCAGCGTGCCCTGATACTCGGGTACCTGTTCGACACGGATGCCGAAGCGCTGTTCGAGCCAGGACGTGAGGCTGGCGTATTTGGAGGAGCCGGTCGGCAGTCCGATTTCGTAAGCGAGTTTCTCCGCCGCCCTGTCGACCGAATCGACGTAGTTGTCCATGTAGTGGAAATAGTCGCGGACCTCGTCATAGGCGGACTTCTTGAAACCCGAACTGCCGTCTGCCGCACCGTTCATGTGCGCCAGCTCGTCCTCGATCGCCTCGCGGTCGTGATAGCCGCGCAAGGTGCCGTAAAGATCCATGATGGCCTGGGTGATGCCGGGGGCGCGGGTGACGAGTTCGTGTAGTTCCTGGCGTCCGATCGTGGAAGAATGAAATTGTGTATCTGCAAAAAT
>NZ_JBNKYW010000094.1:0-3300 GCF_050301095.1 Roseibium sp. | reverse complement strand
CCAGATCACGGATTTGCAGACAACCTCCTTCGAGGAACCAAGCGCGGCCAGCTATCAGTTCCTGTCCAAGACCTTTGTCGACCAGGAGCTGGTGGAGGCCACTCGGGGCACAGCGCGGGCGGGAGACGGCGCAAGGACCATCGAGCTGAAGGAGCCTTCGGAAAAGTCGCTTGAAATCGGCAAGGAAGTTCTCTTTCCGACTGAGCATTTGCTGACGATCATGAAGGCGGCAGACGAAGGCGTGCATTTTTTCGCCGCCGATATCTTTGATGGCGCCGAAACAGGCGAGAAGGTCTACGCAACGACGACCGTGATCGGAGCAAGGGCCGTCAGTCCCGATCCAGGCGGAACAAAGTCCCCGGAGGCACGGCTTGCAGGCATGAACTATTGGCCCGTGACCGTGGCCTATTTCGATCCGAGCGAGGAAGACGCTTCCGGTGAGCTGCTGCCTGTCTACCAACTGTCCTTCTGGCTGTACCAGAACGGCATCAGCGGGCGGTTGAAGCTCGATTACGGTGACTTCACCATTCAGGGCAAGATGGCGTCGCTTGAACTCTACGACGAGGCGAACTGCCCGGGGGAGTAATTCCCGAACGTTGATGGTCAATGGCGGGAAATCAGGTTTTCCTGCCCGAATCCGGGCGCCGGACAGCGTGCAGCAAGCCGAGTTCGACCGCCGATTTGCCGAATTTGTCCCGCAGTTTGTCTACCGCCAATTCCGCCTGTTTCCGCCGCTCCGCCGACTGATCCAGAAGGTCCTGAGGGTCCGCACGCTCCGCGGGTTCAAGGTCGCTGACACCAATGCCGATCAGGCGGAACCTTCGTCCATCGGTTTCGTTTTCCAACAGCGCGACACCGGCGGAAAAGATCCTGTCCGCAAGCTGGGTCGGATCGCCAAGGTGGCGGGCACGGGTGATCGTCTTGAAGTCGGCGGTCTTGAGCTTCAGCGTGATGCCGCGGCCACAAAGCTGCGATTTCTTCAGGCGTGCAGACACTTTTTCCGAAAGATCGCGCAGGATCGGCCGCAGCGTCTGGAAGCTTGAGATATCAGTCCGGAAGGTGGTTTCCGAGGAAACGCTCTTGGCCCCGCGTTCCGGCGTGACATGCCGCGCGTCTTCCCCGTTGGACAATTTCGCCAGCCGCAGTCCGATCGATCCATAACGGCGGGCAAGGTCGGCGGGGTCCATGGTCTGCAACTGGCCGATGGTGCGGATCCCGTCCTTCTCCAGCTTGCTCTGGAACACCTTGCCGACGCCCCAGATACGGCCGACCGGCATGGCTGCAAGGACCGATCTTGCTTCCGCCGACCCGATGACGGAAAAGCCGCGCGGCTTTTCCAGGTCGGAGGCGAGCTTGGCCAGGAACTTGTTGGGGGCGAGCCCGACCGAGGCGGAAATACCGAGTTCGTTTTCGATGTCCCGTAGAAATTTGGCGAGCGTTTCGGCCGGGGTAGCATGGTGCAGCCGCTCGGTCCCCGTCAGGTCCAGAAAGGCCTCGTCGATCGACAGTGGCTCCACCAGTGGTGTAAGCGCGCGCATGCGTTCGCGGACTTCCTTGCCCACCTTGGCGTATTTTTCCATGTTCGGCCTGATTACCACCGCGTCGGGACAGGCCTCCAGGGCCTTGAACATGGGCATGGCGGATTTGACGCCGTAGATCCGCGCGATATAGCAGCACGTCGACACCACACCGCGCTGGCCGCCGCCCACAATCAGCGGCACATCCTGTAGCTCGGGATTGTCGCGCTTCTCGACCGAGGCGTAGAACGCATCGCAGTCGACATGGGCGATGGTCAGGAGATCCAGTTCAGGGTGCGCGGCAAGCCGCGGGCTGCCGCAGGATGCGCAGCGGACGGACCCGGCCGGCGGCCGGCTGCCACAGTCCCGGCAAAGGGCGCGATTTTGAGGAGCGGACAGGGGCACTTCTTCAGTTCACTGGACCAGGAGTTAGGGTCCTTGGAGAATATCGCTGATGAAGGCTGCCGTCTCCTGCCAATCTCCCGTCAACAAGTCGATGTGGCTTTCCTTCTCGACAGATTGCCGGAACCGGTCGTCCGCAATGAACTGGATCTGGACGGAGGCAGGCAAGGACGCGGATACGGATACATGATTGGTGGGGCTGTCGTCGATGAAGACGACGGGGCCGGGACGCCCGGCTGCAAGGGCGGCAACCGCTCCGCCTTTCGGCCCGGAATTGGTCAGCACCGGGTAGGGAATTCCCTTGCCCGCGAGGAGTTTTTCACGCACAGGCTTGTTGTGGCCGCCCGGCAGGTTGGTCAGAAGCACGATGTCCCAATTGTCTGAAAGTGCACCGAGTGCCCTATCGGCGCCCGGAACCATGTCTTGCCTGTGGCTGATCTCGTCGAAAAAAGTGAGCAAGTGCCTGCGGACGTCATCTGACCCGATAGGATTGCGGTCGGACTTGCCGCCAATGTTCCCTGTCAGGCGGTATTCGTACTTAAGAAAGACCAGATCGCGCGCATTCAGGTAGTCCTCCAGATGCGTCGTCATGTGCAGGATCACCTCGTCGACATCGCAGATGATCAGCGGCTTTTCCGTTACCGGAACGGAACGGATCTGGGCAAGAACCTCGGGAAGCACCGGTGTCGGCTCAGGCATAGTCGTCTTGTCCTCCGGACAGGGCATAGCGGGCAGCAGCCATCATTGTGGGGCGGACGCCGGCATTTTCGCAAAAGGCAAGCAGAAGCGGCTCGTCCATCATATAAAACTCAAGGACGCCCGCGAGAAATCCCGGTTCGCCTGCAGCTTCCCGAATCATTTCGGGCCCGATCCCGGAAAATGCCAGGAACCGGCCGATCTGCTCCGGATCCCTGCTGAGTTGAAGCAGGGCCTCTGTGGCGATCCCCTGTGCTTCTTCAACGGACAATGACTTCCCTTGTATTTTTTTCATTGTGTTTTTTTGCCTTTCTGAAACGATTCCGGGTTAGAAGACACTTACTGCGGACCGGGGAAGGGTTCTAGCGCGGACACAAAAGTTCCGCGACATGATAAATGGGACCGGCGAAAAGCCGGGTGAAGGGCCGAACCAATGGCGAAATCGGTGTTGATCGTAGAAGACAACGAACTGAACATGAAGTTGTTTCATGATCTGCTCGAAGCCCACGGCTACAACACCCTGCAGACCCGGACCGGTATCGAAGCCTTGCGTCTCGCACGCGAACATCGTCCGGACCTGATCCTCATGGACGACGGCATGCAGCACCTTGCCCTTGCCCGCGGCCTGCATCTCCAGGGCCAGATCGCGTGCACCCTCCATGCTGGCCTGCTTGCTGACCAGGAT
>NZ_JBNKYW010000093.1:0-8945 GCF_050301095.1 Roseibium sp. | reverse complement strand
CTGGCGCACCATGCCCATGTACTGGTTGTTCAGGATGAACACCTTGACCGGCAGGCCGAACTGAACAGCAGTCGACATTTCCTGGATGTTCATCAGAACGGAGGCATCGCCCGCAATGTCGACGCAAAGCGCATCGCGGTGGGCGACCTGCGCGCCGATGGCTGCCGGCAGGCCGTAGCCCATGGTGCCGAGGCCGCCGGAGGTGAGCCAGCGGTTCGGCTCCTCGAAGCCGTAGAACTGGGCCGCCCACATCTGGTGCTGGCCGACTTCCGTCGAAATGAAGGTCTTGCGGTGCTTGGTCAGGTCGTAGAGCCGCTGGATCGCGTATTGCGGCATGATGATATCGTCATGCGGCTTGTAGGCCAGCGAGTTGCGGGCCCGCCACTGGTCGATCTGTTTCCACCAGGCTTTCATGGCGCTTGCGTCCGATTTCAGCGAGGAGGCGCGCCAGATGCGGACGAGGTCTTCCAGAACGTGGGCGACGTCGCCGATGATCGGCAGGTCGACATTGATGGTCTTGTTGATGGAAGACGGGTCGATGTCGATGTGGATCTTGCGGGAATTCGGCGAGAAGGCGTCGGTCCGGCCGGTGATGCGGTCGTCGAAACGGGCACCGATGCAGATCATCAGATCGCAGTCGTGCATGGTCATGTTGGCTTCATAGGTGCCATGCATGCCCAGCATGCCGAGCCAGTTGTCGCCGGACGCCGGATAGGCGCCGAGGCCCATCAGCGTGGAGGTGATCGGGAAGCCGGTCAGGGACACCAGTTCACGCAAAAGCTGGGTTGCCTGCGGACCGGAGTTGATGACGCCGCCGCCGGTATAAAGCACCGGCTTCTTGGCCGCCGCCATCAGTTCGGCGGCCATGCGGATGCTGGCGGCATCGCCCTTGACCTGCGGCCGGTAGCTCTTGTGCGCGGAGGCCGGGTTCGGCGTCGGGCCCTGATAGGTGCCGGTGGCGAACTGGACGTCCTTCGGAATGTCGACGACGACCGGGCCCGGACGGCCGGAAGTGGCGACATAGAAGGCTTCGTGCAGGATGCGCGGCAGGTCGTCGACATTGCGCACCAGCCAGTTGTGCTTGGTGCACGGACGGGTGATGCCGACCGTGTCGCATTCCTGGAAGGCGTCGTTGCCGATGAGATGGGTCGGCACCTGGCCGGTGATGCAGACCAGCGGAATGCTGTCCAGCATGGCGTCGGTCAGCGCAGTCACCATGTTGGTGGCGCCAGGACCGGAGGTCACCAGCGCGACGCCGGGCTTGCCGGTGGAGCGGGCGTAGCCTTCGGCCGCGTGGCCGGCGCCCTGCTCGTGACGCACGAGAATGTGCTCAAGACCTTCCTGCTGAATGATCTCGTCATAAATGGGAAGTACTGCACCGCCCGGGTAGCCGAAGATCGTGTCAACTCCCTGGTCTTTCAGCGCCTGGATGACCATTTCAGCGCCGGTCATTTCCCGTGTCATTCTATCATCGTCCTTAATTCAACTGCCTGACGTTCCAGGCATTGGCTCTTACAATCGATATTTATCCGCCTTGTGGCATGCGGCGTCAAAGATCCGGTTCGATTCGAAAAGCGTTTTCAGGAGGCGGGTACAAAAAAAGGCCCCTTCGGGAGCCTTGGTCGCGCGCCATCCTGTCCGTACGGGGATCATCCCGCCGCGGAGGCGCGCTTTCCTACTACGATTAGAATGAGCGACAATGCCATGCCGTCCCGGTCCTTTGATGCTGCAGGCCGCCAGGCCCGATGGACGCGAATTCAGGGAGATTTCCCCGCCGCCCGCGCAGCGCCGAATTGTCAGCGACTTCAACAAGCTGGCACAAGCCCGTCGCTTCCGGCCCGGTCTTGATGCGGCGCACACTAGTGAGGCCGTTCTGACCGGTCAAGCCTAAAATTCGAAAATTGCGCAAAAGATGTCGATTGTTTCTGAAAATTTCCAAATCTTACGTTCTGAAATAGAAGATCTTTCGTGGAGGGGCCTTATCTTCCTTCTCCGCGGTGTTTGCATGGCCGCATTGACAAAAAAGTGTCACGCCCCCCATTGCGTTGTCGTGAACTGCATTATATACACCCGCCATTCGACGCGCCGCGCAACACGCAGCGCCGTCGCGGATGGGTGTGTAGCTCAGTTGGTAGAGCAGCTGACTCTTAATCAGCGGGTCTGGGGTTCGAGCCCCCACTCACCCACCATTTCTTCCTAAGAAATTGCAGACAGTTTGCGGATAAGGTGCAATCCTTGCGCCTTGAACGGGAAGTGACGTTAGGCGCACATTGATTATGCCGCAATTCCGACGTTGCTGAATGAAAAGTGGCGACTAATTTTTCTTGAAAGATTTTACGGCCATTACAATCGCCAGAATAAAAAATGCGATACCCGCCAACGCAAATAACGACGGCCCAACCAGTCCAAAGCTCGCTTTCAATTCATCAAAATTTTGATTTCCAAACTTCACTAGAAGTCCAGCCGTTGAAAGAGAAATTAGCGCGAGGAATAAAATTGGTATATTCATTTCAGTGACTCGTAATTTTTCTCTGAAAGTTCAAGGTTATTCAATATAGAATAATAACTTATTAACCTTTCACTAGTGCAATTTCATGTAATTTTTTTTACAAGTACCTCTTTATTTGTCGCTGGAAGATTTCGTTTCCAAGAAGTGTCCAGCTAGGATGTCCGCATTTTTTCCAACGCCAATTCCAGCTTCTCCGCAAAAGGAACATACCGGGTCTTTGCCAGAGCGTGGAGCTCACGCAAGGCGTTGGTGTCCACCAACTCCGCGTTACCGCGGCCAAGCTGCGCCAGTGTCCTGCAACGTTTGACGAAGAAATCGCAGGCGGGGAAGGGTTCGGCCATGCCGTAGGCTTCGTAGGCGTCGGCGTAGCGGTCCGCCTCGGCCCAGTTTTCCAAGTTGAGCGACAGTTCGATGGCGTCGCGGTAGAACCACATGACGTTGTGGCTGAGCGAACCGGCGGCGATCAGGGTCGCGGCTTCCTTCAGGCAGGCGTTGCGCTCACCTGCGTCTTTCGTGAGAAAGGCGAGTCCGGCAAGTGTCATCGGCCCCAGGAACTTCATGTCCGTCCGGCGCTGGATCTCAAGCGACTGACGGGCAAGGTCCAGGGCGGCTTCGCCGTTGCCGGCGCTTCTTTCAACCTCCGACAGGAACAAAAGGGCCTCGGCTTCGAAAAGCTGCGCGCCAAGCCGTAGGGCCATGTCGAGGGCCCGCAGACAATGAGACCGGTCTTCCTCCGACCTGCCAAGATACCACAGGGCCACATGGGCGCCGTGATGGGCGACGAGGGCGGCTCTGTCCTGCCCGACTTTCCGGGCCGCCTCGATCGCCTCCAATGTCGTTTCCAGGGCTCCCTCGATGTCGCCCGTGGTGATCTGCGTGATCGCGACCATGCTGCGGTTGACCACGGCGACCCGGCCGAGCCCGGATTGTTCGGCGAGAGCCACACAGCGACTGAACTGTTCGTAGGCGGTCAGCAGCTTGCCTTCCGCATAGGCGGCGTCGGCGAGCCCGCCGAGTGCCCGTGCCTCCAGTTCCGGCGAGGCTGCCTCGCGTGCATATTCAAGGGCTTTTTGATGCCGGCTCCGGCAGTCCTCCAGCTTGCCCAGAATGAACATGAGGTTTCCCTGAAGGTGGCAGATCCGGCTGAGTTGGTCGGGGTGGCCGGTTCTGAGCGCAACCGGCATCGTATCTTCCAGGAGGGCCAGGGCCTCAGGTTGCCGGTCGGTCAGGCGCAGAGCCGAGGCCAGACCGATATTGACGCGGCAGATGTCCGCGTCCGTGGCGGCAAGCTCCGCCGCCTTGCCGAAGCTTTCCCTGGCCTTGGTCGGAAGTCCGAGATCAAGCTCCCATTCACCTGTGCGGCACTGAAGCTGGAACCGGTCTGCGCTTTCCTGCGCGATGGCAAGGCCCTGCAGGGCCAGCCGGTGGGCACGCTCGGTCCGGTAGGCCGCCGCTTCCGCTTCGGCCGCCGCCAGAAAGGCCGCAGGCGCCTGGCGGTCACCGGCCCGTTCGAGATGTTCTGCCCGAAGGACGGGATCGAAGCCGGAGAAATAGGCAGCCGCACGGCTGTGCAATTCGCGTTTCCGGCCCGTCAGAAGCGAGGAATAGACCGCGTCGCGCACCAGCGCATGGTCGAACAGGAAACCGGTTCCGAGCGGGTGCACCAACTTGTTCAGGATCAGTGGTTTCAGATCGTAACCCGGCGAGGCGGCGACAGCGAGCAGCGCTTCGCGGGAAAAGTCCTGCCCGATCACGGAGGCTGCCTGCAGGGCCTCGCGGTCGGCCGGTGCAAGGCGGTCCATTCGTGCCAGAACCAGGCTCTGGATGGTACCGGGCAGATCATCGGTGTCTTCCGAAGCATTGCGCACGAGCTGGTCGAGAAAAAGCGGATTGCCCTGTGAGCGTTCCGCCATGGCGGCAGCCTGGGCACTGTCCATATGGAGCAGGTCCCGGGCCAGTTCCAGAGCTTCGGCCTTCGACAGCGGCTGCACTTCCATTGTGGTCGTCACGGCGTTCAACAAGGCCGCCGACCAGCTTCCCGCCGCCGACAGGGCTTCCGCGCGGGAGGTCATGATCATCAGCAGGGGAACTTCGGCAAGACCGGAGGCAAGCTGGACAAGGCAACCTATGGTTTGCTCATCCGCCCAGTGGATGTCCTCCACCACGATCACCTGCGGCTGATGCGTGGCAAGGTTGCGTGCAAGTTCCGCGAAAGTCGCCCGTTTGCCCTCGTCGCGCTTTTCCATGTCCATCGCGTCGTACTGGCCTTGCATCGCAACGGGTTGAGGCAGATCCAGAAGATCGTTCAGGAAGACCTCCCGCGTTTCCGCCACCCGGCCTTCCCGGATCATGTGTCTGACTGCGTCTTTGCGCTGATCTTCGCCGGCCGCCGGGGAGAGACCCATCAGGCTGCGCAGGAGTGCGCCGATGGCGTCCCGGCCCTTGCCTGTTCCGAAATCGAGGACGAGGCCGCGGTGGGTGGTGAAGCCCCGTTCCCCGGCGATGGCGAGAAACCGGTCGACGAGCATGGTCTTGCCGATGCCGGGTTCTCCCCGCACGAGAATGCTGCGCCCCCGGCGCTCCTGCGCCGTCTGCTCTGCAAGCGCCTGGAACTGCCGGCATTCGATCTCGCGGCCGACAAAGGGGCCGGGTGCGCTCCGGGCTTCCGGTTCCAGCACAGCGGAAACGCTCCAGACACGGATGGGCCGCTCGAAACCGTCGACGGCAATCTCGCCCCGCGCCGCGCATTCGGCTGCGTGCGAGGCGGAGTGATAGACCTCTGCCGTGATCAGCGTTTCTCCGGAAACCGCCACATCCTGAAGCCTGGAGGCGAGGTTGACCGTCTCTCCGGTCACCGTGTACTCGCTGAAGGAGGCGCTGCCTGTCCGGGCGGCGACAACCTGTCCGCTGGCGATGCCGATATGGGCCTCAAGGCTGTGTCCGTCGCTGGTTTGAAGGTCGCGCAGACCGGTGTGAATATCTGCCGCCGCCCGCAAGGCGCGCACCGGATCGTCGGTGCGGGCGATCGGGGCGCCGAAAAGCGCCATGACCGCATCGCCGATGTGCTTGTCGATCTTGCCGCCGTAGGTGCTGACGGCGGCATCGACGATGTTGAAATACCGGTTGAGCAGCGCGTGCGTTTCTTCCGAACCCAGTTCGTTGGAGAGCCTGGTGAACCCGCTGAGATCGGCGAATAGGACGGTGACCTGACGGCGCTCGTCGGCCGGTTGCCGGGGGGCGGCTTCCGGTTGTTCGCCGGGTGCTTCTTCACTGCCGGACAGGCCGGCAAGAGCCTTCTGAAGCTTGCGGCGCGGACCGAGCGGCAGACCGAGCTCCTTCAGGTCCTCTTCGGCCAGAAGGGGCAGCGTGTCGAGATCCACCTCGGCATCGGCAAAGGCTTCGCCGTATTTGCCAAGTCCGATGGCCTCCAGCCAGGCTTTGATGTCACCGGCCATGATGTCCCCGTTGCGGATCCGGGCCGGCATTTCCGGCCAATCCTTGCCCAAGTGTGCCCCAGTTCCGGTTCGAAGTCAGGCTCTTTCGGCGCGCGGCTTTGGGGCGGCCTCCGGGTATCCGGTCCCGGTTTCGGTCAAAGGGGAAGGGGACGGTTTTGCCGGCCGTTCAAACCGCATTGGCGTTTTCCGGTGATCCGGGAGGCTCTCATTGAAGGCCTGGCCCGCGGACTGTTCCACCGGCTCGCATGTCTTGACCGACGCCCCGAGGGGCCGCGACGTTTCTTGTCTAACGGTTTTCAAACAGGTTCAGACGGGATCCTGCCGATTTGCCTGGCGGGAAGCCTGCGGGACAGTTTTGCCGCCAACCGATCCGGTCTATAGTTCCGCGTTCCGATCCGGATCTGGAGGTTCGAATGAAGTTGCTATTGTCCGAAGCCCAGTACAGCAGGGCAAAAACTCCACTGAAGCTGGCGCTGGACAAACTGAACCTTGCGGCGAAGGGCATGCACGGACTGGACGTCGTGGCCGAACCGGGCGCAGTCATTCAGAACAATCTGGTCAAGGTTGCCAACCCGCGCTTCGATCCCTTGAAGAAGCCCGGAACAAAGGATGAAATCGAGGCCTATGAGAGCCAGTATGTTTCTACATATGTGAGCGCCCGAAAGTCCGAATGGAAAGCGCACATGCGCAAATACATTCGTGACAACTACGCGAGAGCCACGCCGACGGATGACGCGGTCAAGTCGATTGGCGGTTGGCTGAAAAAGGCCGTGGAATGCAGATATCCCGTCCATGATGCCAAGATCCGCGAACTCCTCTGTGATGTCATTCTCATGATCCGGACCGAGGGGTTCACGGGTGAGGATACGACAGGAACGCAAATGGGGAATTTCCAGGGGCAATGGCGTGGCGGTGGTTTCTGAAGCTGTTTCGCTCAGGAGGTTCCGCGTCCGCGATTATCCGGAAAACTGCAGACTTTGCACATCGGGGGCGAGGGCTGTATAGAGGCGTCAGCTGACCGGAGCGCGGCCGTGACGATCCTTTGCGTCCAGCCGGACCCGGTCCCTGGATCAATTTCAAAGCGTCAGGGCATCATGTGCGCGTTCACCTGAACGTCCGCAAGCATTGCCCGAGAAAAGAAACCCGATGAACGACTTTCTGGTAGCCGCCCTTTACCTGTTCACGCCACTCGAGGATTTCGAGGAAATGCGCGATCCGCTGAAGGCCTTTTGCGAGGCGCACGATGTGCGCGGCAGCCTGTTGCTGGCGTCCGAAGGCATCAACGGCACGATCTGCGGACCGGAAGCGGGCGTGCGGGCGGTTCTGGATCATCTGCGCGCCGACCCGCGCCTGAAGGATCTCACCCACAAGGAAGCCTGGACCCACCGGCATGTTTTCAAGCGCATGAAGGTGCGGCTGAAGCAGGAGATCGTGCGCCTTGCGGTCGACGGGATCGACCCGAACGAAATCGTCGGTGAATACGTCAAGCCGGAAGACTGGAATGCGCTGATTTCCGATCCGGATGTCGTCGTGATCGACACGCGCAACGACTATGAATACGCCTTCGGTACATTCGAGCGGGCGGTCAATCCGAAAACCCAGTCGTTCCGCGAGTTCCCGTCCTGGGTGGAAGGCGAGGAGCAGCTTCAGAAGAAGCCGAAGGTGGCCATGTTCTGCACCGGCGGTATCCGCTGTGAGAAAGCAACCGCCTGGATGCTGAAGAACGGCTTCGACGAGGTCTATCACCTGGAAGGCGGCATCCTGAACTACATTGAAAAGGTGCCGGAAGAGCAGAGCCTGTGGAAGGGCGAATGCTTCGTCTTCGATGACCGGATTTCCGTCGACCACCAGCTTCAGCCGCGCTGGGGCGAATGGGTGCCGGAAGAGGCGCGCCACATCATCAACGAAGATACAGAGTACGAAAAAGGGCCGCGTCAGGATCAGGATGCCTGACAGCACAGGTTGCATTTCTTAACGGAAATTAACTTTTTCGCTTTTTCCTCCTGGGCAACTTCCCTAAAGTCATGGATGCGGAGCTTTTTCGCACCAGACTGGGGGAAGTACCATGCGTCACAGGTTCTGGAGCGCGCTTGCCGCGCTGACAATCAGTCCGTTTCTGGCAACATCCGTGGCAGCGGGCGGAAAGGCGCTCTCCTGCTACGAGCAGGCGACCGTTCCGGCCGTCTACAGGACGGTGCAACAGCAGGTTCTTGTCCAGCCCGCCAGCAGTTATATGGTTGAAAACCCTGCGGTGTACAGCTTCCAGACCCGCCGCGTTCTGGTGCAGCCCGAACGGGTGAGCTATCGGAAAACACCGGCGGTCTACCAGACCCGGTACCGGCAGGTCCAGGTTCAGCCGGCCAGCATCGGTTGGGAATACCGCATGATCAAGGGCCGCAAGATCCTGTGCAAGGTGCAGCATCCGGCCGTCTATCAGACTGTTGGCCAACAGGTTCTGGTCCAGCCCGCCTCGAAAGTGGCTGTCCGCCAGCCCGCGATCTATTCGACCGTCAGGGAAAAGGTTCTTGTCCGGCCCGCCACCCGTCAGGTGGTCCGCAAACCGGCCGTCTACCGAACGGTTAACCGGCAGGTACTCGTCCAGCCCGCGCAGACTGTGTGGAAACCGGTCAGGGTGCGCGGCTGCCGGTATTGACGGGCCGTATCAATTGCTGGGTTACGTCTTGAACCGATAGGTCTTCAGCCCCTTCTGACCGTGTCCTTCCACGAGAAACAGACCGCCCGACAGCGTGTCCGGCTCCATGGCGGTCGGGTCGGATGGTTGTTTGATGCTGGTGACGATCAGATGGTCGAGATCAGGGCCACAGAAACACGGCATGGTCGGCTTTTCGACCGGCAGTTTGATTGCGTGCAGCAGGTTTCCGTCGGGAGCGAAGCAGTTGAGCACTCCGGCGGATACACCCGCGCTCCAGTAATTGCCGTTGGTGTCGACGGTCGCGCCATCCGGCCGGCCGGTCTCGTTG